>WQVT01000156.1 GCA_009785715.1 Acidimicrobiaceae bacterium
ACCGCAGGCGCCGAGCGCGTCTCCGCCCGGTCAGGTTCGTCGATATGGGGGACGAGCCGCTCGAGCGCTTCGGGTGTTCGGAGATAGAGGACCCGGAGCGGCTGCGCGTTGGCTGAGGTGGCCGGCCACTTGGCCAGGGCCCATATCCCACGCAGTTCCTGGTCGGTGACGGGACGGTCGCTGAAGTTGCTCGCCATCCGGGCGTCGAGAAAGAGCCTGGACCTCCCGGCGTCGTCGACGGGGAGTTGCGACGGCGGCGGCGGGCTGGTCTGCGTCTGTTCGACGAGGTTGCCCAAACCTCTCTCCCTTTTTTTCAGCTGCGACACGAAGGTGGCCCGCCCCCGAGTTTGCCCAGCTAGATCGCCAAAAGGGTGCATCCCCCGGTCGAGGCGGTCACGCTGGCGGCCCCGAGGCTGTCACAGGGGTCTGCCACCCTGATGCCGAGGTCAGAATTCAGCTTCACCTCAGCTTCCACCCAGGCTTCTTGGAGGTTGCTCAGGTTCGCTGGACGATGGGGTCGCCCGCGCGCGGGCGCGCAGGTCAATCCGAGGGAAAGGTTCGGCAAAATGGAGACCATGGCTCGGGTGCTTGTGGTCGACGATGAGCCGCACATCGGCGAGCTCGTGGGGGTGGCCCTGCGCTACAGCGGCTTCGACGTCACCTCCGTGCTGACCGGCCGCGAGGCCCTCAACGAGGTTCGCCTCTCCCGGCCCGACCTCGTGGTCCTCGACGTGATGCTCCCCGACCTCGACGGGTTCGAGGTCGCCAAGCGGATCCGCGAGACCGACGGAGGGGCCGACCGGATGCCGGTGATCTTCCTCACCGCTCGGGACACCACCGCCGACAAGATCACCGGCCTCCACATCGGTGGCGACGACTACGTGACCAAACCGTTCAGCGTCGAGGAGCTGGTCGCCCGGGTCCAGGCCGTGATGAGGCGGTCGGCGGGCAGTGGGCCCGACGCCCACCGGCTGTCGTTTGCGGACCTGGTCCTCGACGAGGACACCCGGGAGGTATGGCGGGCCGGGGAGGTGGTGGAGCTGACGGCGACCGAGTATCGGCTGCTCCACTATCTGCTCCAGAACGCCCGCCGGGTCCTCACCCGCGCCCAGATCCTCGAGCACGTCTGGGACTACGACTTCACCTCGAACGCCAGCGTTCTGGAGACCTACGTGAGCTACCTCCGCCACAAGATCGACGACGGTCGCCGACCGCTTATCCACACCGTCCGGGGCGTCGGCTATTCCCTCAGGGAGCCCCGATGACCCTCCAGCGACGGCTGCTCGCCGTCCTCGTCGCGATGGTGGCCCTGGGCTTGACCGTTTTCGCGGCCGTGAGTTACCAGATCTACAGCCGCATCCAGTACGACCAGCTGAACCAGCAACTGCACACCGCCAGCCCCCTTCTGGCCGAGTTCCTGAACCGCAACTACCGTCCCGGTCTTCCCGAGGGCCATGTCTTGCACGGCTTCCAGGTGCCGGCCACCACGGGCCCGACGCCGACCGTCGCCCCGGCCGGCGATGACACGGCCAATGCCAGAACCGGCCAGGCCTTCTTCGGCGGGCCCGACAACCTTCCCGAAGGCAGCTACGTCGAGTTGCGTACCGCCTGGGGTCTGGTCCTCGCCGACTCCCAGATCAAGGTCGGTTGTTACAGCTCGGGGTCCCAGTGCCCCGCGACGCCGGAGCTTCCGAGGGTGCTCAAGGCCGGGCCGCACGGCACGGGCCGGACGTTCACCGACGATTCAAACCAGTTCGAGGTACTGGTCCGTCCGCTTGGTCCCCCGGGAAATCGTCCGCTCGTTTTCGGGCCGTACCGCGGCGACCTGCTCGTTACGGCGGTGCCCCTTGCGGGCATCCATCGCTCGTTGCACCACTTGATCGTCCTCTATCTGGCGGTGGGTGGCGCGGTCCTGGCGACGCTCTCGGTGGCTGGCCTCCTGCTGCTCCGACGCGGGCTGGCGCCGCTCGAGCGGATCGCGGGCACGGCCCGTGCCATCGCCGCCGGCGACCTCACGCAACGGGCGCCCCACGCCGACAAACGCACCGAGGTCGGCCAGCTCGGCCTGGCCTTCAACACGATGATGTCGCGGATCGAGCGGGCGTTCGCCGAGCGGGACGCCACCGAGGGCCGCCTCCGGCAGTTCCTTGCCGACGCGTCCCACGAGCTACGCACGCCGCTCACGTCGATCCGTGGCTACGCCGAGCTCTGGAAGATGGGCGCCGCGACGAGCGGGGACGACCTGCGCACCGCCATGCTGCGCATCGAGGAGCACGCCCAGGAGATGTCGGCCCTGGTCGAGGAGCTGTTGCTCCTGGCCCGCCTGGACCAGACGCGCTCGCCCGAACGGGTGCCGGTGGACCTCACGGTGCTGGCCGCCGAGGCACTCGGGGACGTGGCGGTGACCGCGACCGACCGCCGCTTCGCGCTTGATGCCCCCGAGCCGATCACGGTCGTCGGCGACGCGCTGCATCTTCGCCATGCGATCACGAACCTGTTGGTCAACGCCGTCCGCCACACCCCTGCCGGCCTACCGGTCGAGCTCGCCTCCCGCGGCGAGGACGGGGTGGCCGTCGTGACCGTGCGGGACCACGGGCCGGGGTTGTCGCCGGAGGGCCTGACCCGGGCATTCGACCGGTTCTGGCGAGGCGAATGGTCGAGGGGCACCGAGGGCAGTGGGCTCGGCCTTGCCATCGTGGCTGCCGTGGCCTCCGAGCACGGGGGGCGGGCATCGGTGGCCAACGCCCCCGACGGGGGCGCCGTCTTCACCCTCCGCCTGCCGATGCCCCTGCCGGCGATTCCCCCTTCCGCGGGCCCGGAGCAGCCGCCGGAGCTGGAGGCTGAATCGGTCGTCGAGCCCGAGCCGGCCCAGGTCGAGGTGTCCCCGCTGGCGCAGGACCCGCTGGACGCGGAGCCCGTCGGCCTCTAACGCTGAGAGCCTCTCAGCCGTTTTTGCCCTTGCTCTTTCCGGGGCCGAAATCCGCGTGACGGACGTGCTCGTTCAGCGTGTGAGACAGGGTGTTGTAGTCGGAGTCGGTAATGGTGACCGGCGCCGCGAGATCCTGGGCGAGGTTGGGGTCGCGGGCCTGGATGGCGCGGTTCAGGTCGTTGTTCGACGTGCTCATGTCGCGCGTGAGCTGGGTCCACTCCTGGGCCACCGTCGGATCATTGGTCACGGGTCCGCTCAGGGCGGATTGGAGGTCTTGCTGGAGATTGGTCGCGTCGACGGAGAGAAGACTGAAGTCGGGTTGCGCGTCCATATCGCGGTTCAGATTCGTCAGATCGCCCTTGATCTGCAGGATCAGGTGGAGCTCCTGGGCGGTCCAGCTGGAGAGTCCGAGCGTCGCGGGACCCCTCGGCAGGGTCGTTGAGGGCAGCGTCGTCGTCGGCGTTGCGAAGATCGTCGTCCCCGGTGCCGCCGGGTTGGTGGTCGGCGGAGTCGTCGTGCTCGGGGTCGTCGGCGGCAGCGTGGCCGGCGTGGTGGTTGCAGAATTGTTCGCCAGCGAGGTGGGCGGATTGGAGGTGGCCGCCGGGGAGTTGTGCCCGCCGAGCGTGACCAGGGCGGCCACACCACCCCCCACCAGGACCAGCGCACCAAGGGCCGCCGCCGCGAGCGCCCCGCCGTGGCGGCGCGGAGGGACCGGTGCGTAGTACGGGTCGCTCGGGAATTGCGGGGGTTGGAGAGGCGAGGTCGGCGGCGGGCCCGAGCCTCCATAGCCGCGGCGTTGGTACACCGTCCCGACCTCGAACGAGTTTGCCCCCCAGGCCTCTGGCGTCCCGACCGGTCCGGCCAGTCCGTCCAAGCCGGTCTCTTCGTAGTCGTCCACCGGTGCGTACGTGGCGTCGCCGCCGTAGACGCCCCCGGCCGACGTTGGCGCCCCCTCTGCATCGATCGGCTCGGGGTCCGGGTGGTCGGGCTGGCCAATCGTGGGGTCCTCGCCGTCAGCGGCGAGCTCGCCTCCGAGGGCGGCGCCGGCGATCGGCGGCGCCGCAGACGTCCGCCGCCAGTGCGAGCCCCTTCGCCCGCCGGCGGGAGGGCTCAGATCCGAACCGGGCTCCGTTGCGTCGCCGTCCGAGCCAGCCGTCCCCCAGTCACCGGGGTCCTGGCTCCAGCCCGACCGCTCCCACCGGCTCGTGCCCGAGGAGCGGACGACCGAGCGCCGGCGAACGGGGCCGGGATCCTCGGTCGACCCGGCCGGCGCACCCCAGCCGGTCTCGCCACCCTCAGCCGTCAATGCCTCAGTCTCATCGCCCGTGCCGGCCTGGTTTTCGGATTCATTGCCTGCGTCCACAGACGGACTCCTCGTCGTCGCCCTGATGCCCCCTCGGCTGAGGGACGTCGGAGCTCCCGCTTTGAACTCCGGCAATCCTAGGGCCTGAGGCCTTTCGGCCAAAGACAGGGTGATCCTGAACGCGGCCCGCAAAAAGGATCGCGCGCAGCGTCACCCCTTCCCTCATCCCGCCCACACGATCCCATCGCTGACACCGGGACATCGCCGAACCCGATGCCGTCACCGAACACAATGGCGGGGATGCGCCTCGTGATCGCCAGCTGCACCGTGGACTACCAGGGACGTCTCGATGCCCACCTGCCGCTGGCCACGCGCCTGCTGTTGGTCAAGGCGGACGGATCGGTGTCGATCCACTCGGACGGCGGGGCCTACAAACCGCTGAACTGGATGACCCCACCCTGCACGCTGGCCGAGGAGCCGGCGCGCTGGACCGTGAGCAACACCAAGGGTGAGGTCCTCACGATCAACATCGAACGGATCCACGCCGACGTCTCCCACGACCTCGGCCTCGATCCGGGCCTGACGAAGGACGGGGTCGAGGCACACCTGCAGGAACTGCTCGCCGCCAACCCGGGGGTCCTGGAGAGCGGCTTGCGCCTCGTCCGGCGCGAGTACGCGACGGACATCGGCCCCGTCGACCTCCTTTGCCACGACCCCGCCGGCCGAGCCCTGGCGATCACCCTCGACCCCGCGGAGGCGCCCCCCACCGCCGGCGGCTCTGTCGGTGCCACCGACGGTGGCTATGTCGCGGTCGAGGTGAAGCGGCGAGCCGGCGTCGACGCCGTCGACCAGCTCTCGCGATACCTGGAGCGGCTGAATCTCGACGGGCGTCTGCGGCCGGTGCGGGGCATCCTGGCCGCGCAGGCCATCGCCCCCCAGGCGAGGGTGCTGGCGGAATCCCGGGGCATCCGCTGCGTCGTCGTGGACTACGACGAGTTGCAGGGAAAGGCAGAGCCGGAGCTGACCCTCTTCTAGGCGAGCGTCCCGTCCTGCTCGGTCCAGGTGCCGAGGCTCCCGGGCGCGATAGCGGAGGCCTCTGCCACGGCCGGCGCATGGTCGGCCAGGCGGGCCAGCATCGCCTGCACCGCAGCCGTCCCCGGCTGCACCAGGCCGGAGGGGAGGCGGAGGCCGTCGCGGAACGCCTCCTCCACGTTACGTTCCGGCAGGTAGACGGGGTTGCTCACCTTCGTCGTGCCGAGGAGGGAGGCCAGGGTGGAGGCGATCTGGGCGCGGGCCCGGGGGCCGCGGGGCGCCCGGTTGACGAGCGGCAACACCCTCGCCGGATCGACCCCGGACGCCACCAGCGCCTGGATGAGCAGGGTGAGCGAGTGGACGCCCTTCAGTCCGGCCGAGCCGACCACCACGACGACGTCGGCACGGACGGTGGCGGTCCGGGCCAGGGCGTTGCGCTCCTCGACGTCGGCGGACCCGGTCTCCTCCTCACCCTCCACGTCGCCGGTGACGTCGGCGACGACCACCTGCCACGCCCGCCGCAACCCGTCGAGCGTGACCTCGACCGCCCGGGGTCGAAGCACCGCCCAGGCTGCGGGCCTGCGCAGCCCGATCAGGAGCTGGTAGCCGCGTCTCGGTATGTCAAAGGTCGATTGACGCAGGTCCTCCGGGGCGGGTCTCCCCAGCCGGTGCGCCTCGACGACCTCCTGCAGTCCCGGTCCAAGCTCGGGAACGTCATGGAGCATCGCATGGTCTGCCCGCAGGGCAAGGTCGGCGAGGAGCACGCGCCGGCCGAAGCTCGGGTCGGCGGCCAATCCCTCGGCCAGTGCGGCCGCCACGGTCGAGGCGCCCGTGCCGCCGGCGCCGCACACGGCGATCAGCCGGGCCCGCCAGGCCGGTGCGTCCTCCTCCGCCAGGAGCGGGGGAAGGCCGTCGCCACCTGCGACGGGCCGCGCGGAGCCCGCCAGCACC
>WQVT01000157.1 GCA_009785715.1 Acidimicrobiaceae bacterium
GACGAGCCCGCCGACGATCGTCGACCGCCCGCCGACGAAGAGCATGATGAGCAATGTCAACTCGGCCGTCTGGTCGAAGTTGGTGGGGGACACGAGCGACTGGGTCCCGGCGAAGACGGCGCCCCCGAGCGCCGCGAGCGACGCGGAGAGGATGAACACTTCCAGCTTGCGGCGTCGGGTGTTGATGCCGAGGGCGGCCGCCATGCGCTCGTTCTGGCCCACCAGCAGCAGCTCCAAGCCGATGCCGGATCTCATGATCCGGCCGCAGGCCAGCACGCACAAGGCCAAGAGAACGACGGCGACGGCCCCGGAGCGCTCCAGGGAGCTGACGTACGAGGGACCGGACCAGAGGTAGCCGATGCTGGTGATCCCCGTGGCCTGACCCAGGTACGAGCTGTAGCCGACATACCCACTGGCGATCACCGAGAAGAACAAGGTCGCCAGGGCGAGCGCGAACCCGGGGACGCGAGTGGCGACGCTGCCGATGATTCCACCAAGGATCGCGGCGGCGACGACGAGGACCACAGCGGCCAGCAGGACGGGCCAGTGATACTTCGTGTTCAGCACGCCGACCCCGTAGGCACCGAACATCATGAACACGGACTGATGGAAGGCCAGCTGACCGCTGTGACCGACCTGAACGACCATGCCGAGTACGGCGAAGGCGAAGCACAGCGCCAAGACCAGGATCGAGTCGTTGTAATTCCCGTGCAGGCCGAAAAGCGCGAAGAGCCCGACGGCGGCGACAATGGCCGCCAAGCCTATGGAAGGTACCGCGGAAGCCCGCTCCCCCTGAAGGCCTCGGAGGATGTTGGTCCGGTCGACCACAATGGGCGGATCGGTTGTCGTCATCAGGCGGCGACCGGCGACGCTTCGCCGAGCAGTTGCGGACGGACGAGGATCAAAGCGACGAGCACTCCGAAGAGGAGCGTGTCCTGGTACTGGCTGCTCACGTAGCCGCCCAACATCGCCTCGGCCACGCCGATCGACAGGCCGGCGACGACGGCCCTCGATGGCTTGGTGAACCCCGCGAAGGCCGCGGCGATCAGGCCGAGCAGGCCCAAGGAGCCGCCGGAGTTGTAGACGTAGCCGGTCATCGGGCTCTCCACGATTCCGAAGATCGCCGCGAGCACCGCCATGGCGACGAACGTCCAGCGCCGGTAGTTCGGCTGCTTGATCCCGACGATTTGCGCGCCCATGGAATTGTCCCCGCAGGCCGCCATTGCCTTTCCGATGAGGCTGAAGCGCAGATAGCTTGCGAACCCGGCGCCGATCAGCACCGCCAGGCATACGAGGATCACCGCCGGGCGCTGGATGTTGAGCTGGCCGACCCTGAGCGCCGGGCCCGGCCACACCGCCGGCGCCGAATGCACGTCGGTTCCGAACATCTGCTGGGCGACTCCCTGGATGAACAGGGACAGCGAGAACGTGAAGAAGAAGACAACGAGGATCGCCTCACGGGCTCGACTCCCCTCGAGGGCGGTCCGGAGCACCAGGAAGTCGTAGAGATAGGCGAAGAGCGCGATCGCCGCGAGATCTCCTGCGATCGCCGGCACGAGCGGCAACCCGCCGGAGTGCACCAGCCAGTCGACACCGAGAGCGCCGAGCATCGCAAAATCCCCGACAGCCAGGTTGAGCACGGCCGAGGTGCGAAACAGCATGGTCAGGCAGAGAGCGAACACGGCGTAGATGGCGCCGGTGCTGATCCCGGCGATGAGCAGATTGCCAAATTCGCTCACCGCGCCGCCTGACCCTTGCTCTCGAGTTGTTCCACGAAGGACTCGAAGCGCTCCTCCGCGGGGGCCTCATCGACCACACCACGCTCCACGCGCAGCGCGCGGCCGCTGATCTGCAGCGCCCGCACCGGGTTCTCCTCGATCAGGAGGATCGTCTTGCCCTCGTCGTGCAGCTTCTTGATGGCCTCGTAGACCCGGCGGGCGACCGCTTCGGCCAGGCCGAGGCACGGCTCGTCGGTGACCAGGATCTTGGGCCCGGCAGCCAGTCCGCGTGCCAGGGCCACCATCTGCTGCTGGCCACCCGAGAGCGTGCCCGCTGTCTGGCTCAGGCGGCCGCCAAGTTCGGGGAACAGGTCAAGCGCTTCGGCGAAGATCTCGGACTTCCGCGCCTTGCGGAGGTTCTTGGTCCAGCCGTAGCAGCCGAGCAGGATGTTGTCGAGCACAGAAAGAGTAGGAAAAAGCTGGCGCCGCTCGGGAACGAGGGACAACCCGTGGCCGACCGTCCACGCCGGGTTCCTCGGCGGGGCCTCCACACCGTCGATCTCGACCGTGCCGCTTCTCGCAACCAGCCCGGCGAGGGCCAGAGCGATGCTGCTCTTGCCGTTCCCGTTCGGCCCGATAATGGCCACGCACTCGCCGGCAGCGATCGAGAAGGTCGCGTGCTCAACGGCCACGAAATCGCCATAGGTGACCCTCAGGTCGACCACCCGAAGTAATTGTCGGTCCAGTGCCGCTTCCGCAGCCGTCAACTCGGTATCGGTCCCCCCTGCAAGCCCGCCGGATGCGGACCCAGGGACCTTGTTACCAGGGGCATCCAATGGAAGTCAACATGGACACCCGACGCCCGCCACGATGGATTCAAGCCTTTCAGACCCGGCCAGGGTGCATCTCCTCCCGCAAACCCCCCTCAGGAACCGGGATCGAACATGGCCGGCGAGAACCGTGCAGTCTTCCGTCCCGCCGGGTGGATTTTCGGACCGACTCACCGTCCCCCGCGCCCAACGAGGTGACAGAATCGCTTCAAGTGAGCGATCGGTCGAAGTCCTACACCACCTACAGCATCGGTTGTGCGCTCGTCTGGGGCTTCATCCTCGCCGTGCTTGCAGCCGGCGGGAAGAAGGAGCAGTTGCAGCGGGTCCTGCTCGTCTGTGGTGGCTGGTGGATCGGCTGGACCTCGGCCACGATCGCCCGGTACGTCTATCCGCCACCGCGGTCTCGACGAGCGGGCGCCCAATCCGCTTAGACCACCGGTCGCCAACACCCTAGATCGTCGTCGGGCGCGACCCGGCGCCCCCGCGGCCCGCGACCCGCGGCACCGCGGCACCGCGGCCCCGCGGATCATCCAAATCGGCGGCGGCCACGAACAGAGCCTGGTAGTGCCATCCAGTCCTTATTGCAAGTGGCTGGCAATTGTGTTAGACCACGGCCCCCGTAGGGCCCGACGACGATGGAGAAGCCAGTGACCACACTGACCGACAGCACGCCCAGGGCCTGGCCGCACCGGTTCCGTCACGCCCTCACGCCGAAGGAGTGGGCCCGGGTCGGCGGGATGGCCGCCTTCGTCGTCGGCCTCTACGTCCTCGGCTTCGTCATGCTTCTCTCCGCGGTGGGCGGCCACTACCACCTGTCGAGGACCGAGATCTTCGGATTCGGGACCGGCACCCTGGCCCTCACGTTGGGGATGCGTCACGCCTTCGACGCCGATCACATCTCGGCGATCGACAACACCACCCGCAAGCTCATGGCCGAAGGCAAGCGACCGATGAGCGTCGGGTTCTTCTTCTCCCTCGGCCACTCGAGCGTCGTGTTCGTCATGTCGGTGCTGTTGAACTTCGGGATCCGGGCCCTCGACAACCAGGTCCGCAACACCAACTCGGGACTCCACAACATCACCGGGATCGTCGGCACCTCGGTGTCCGGCCTTTTCCTGTACCTCATCGCCGCCCTCAACGCCGTCATCCTGGTCTCGATCGTCAAGGTGTTCCTCGAGCTGCGCCAGGGCCGCTACAACGACGACGAGCTCGAAGCGCAGCTCAATAACCGGGGGTTGATGAACCGCTTCTTCGGTCCCCTCACCCGAAGGATCGACACGCCGTGGAAGATGTACCCGATCGGCATGCTCTTCGGCCTCGGCTTCGACACCGCCACCGAGGTCGCCCTCCTCGTCCTCTCGGGCTCGGCAGTCGCATCCGGGCTGCCGTTCTACGCCATCCTGTCGCTTCCGATCCTCTTCGCCGCCGGGATGAGCACCTTCGACACCCTCGACGGGTGCTTCATGAACTTCGCCTACAGCTGGGCCTTCTCCCGCCCCATCCGAAAGGTCTATTACAACATCACGATCACCGGCCTCTCCGTGGGCGTCGCCGCCGTGATCGGCACGATCGAGTTCCTCGGCCTCCTGCCCTCCGAGCTGAACTGGACCGGCAGCGTGTGGAGCTGGTTCGAGAACTTCAACATCAACACGGCCGGCTTCTTCATCGTCGGACTGTTCGTCGCCACCTGGGCCGTCGCGCTCGCCATCTGGCACTTCGGGCGCATCGAGGCCCGCTGGGATTCCGCAGCCGTCCAGGCCCAAGCCCGACGGGCCCTCACCCAGGACAGCGCCAGGGTCGATCCGCAGCCCATCGAGGGCGACGTCTGACCTGCCCGCAGACCCCGACTCACCATCCCAGAGGCCACCACCGGAAAGTTCCGGCGCGGACGTCCATTTCCTGAGACCGCGTTCGTCGTCTGAGTGGACGGGCCGAAGGTGCGGCTCGGAAATCACTGGACGGAGGAGCGATGGTCTGCACACTGTCGTATCAGATGTACAAGTACGAGCACGGCCTTACTCCCGCCGAGCGGCGGGCCGAGGAGGTGGCCGCGGGTGAGGCCGCGGCGTCACTGCGGGACCTCCGGCACACGATCCGCCGCAGGCGCCAAGTGCGGGTGCGGCCCGACGGCGGGTCCGCCCCACGCGTTGAACCCCTCGGCGGGGTCCGGTCGAACATCTGCTGAAGAAAGGGGGCGCAATGCGTTATCTGCTGATCCACACCGACGATCCGGACCGGTCCTCGGAGTGGGACGACGAGTCCCGGGCTGCGTTTACCTCCTGGCTCGAGGACACCGTCCGCGCCGGCGTCAACCTGCACGGGAGCCGACTACGCCCGCCGTCTGATGCCACCACGATCAGGAGCCGGCACGACGAGCTCCTCATCACGGACGGGCCGTTCGTGGAGACCAAGGAGCACGTGGCCGGTTACGACGTGCTCGAGTGCGCCAGCCTGGACGAGGCCGTGGAGTGGGCGGGCCGGCACCCCAGCTCCTGGTTCGGGGCGATCGAGGTGCGCGCCCTGCGGCCCGGCGCCCAGGCCGTGCCCCTGCCCGACCAGGTTGAGGGCAAGATCCGGTACCTCATGCTCCTTGGCAGTGAGCCGGGGGCTGACCCCGGGGAGTTCGGCGGCACCGAGGCCGTGGCGCCTTGGGTCGCCGAGATGGACGGTCGGGGGATTCGTCTGTATGGCAGCGAGCTGGAGCCGCCCGACAGCGCCCACACCGTGCGGGTGAGGGAGAAGCGTACGATCGTGACCGACGGTCCGTTCGCCGAGACGAAGGAGCAGATCGGAGGCTTCGACGTGCTCGAGTGCGCCGACCTCGACGAAGCCATCGAAGTAGCGGGCAGGCACCCGCTGGCGCACTTCGGGATGCTGGAGGTGAGGCCGTTCTGGCCGTTCGAGGGGGACTAGCGGGCCCCGTCGGCGAGCCACCGGGAGGCTCCGTCGGCGCCGGTGAGGCCCCGGTGGCGTCTGCTGCCACCGGCGCCGTCGAGACGGCCGTCGCCGACGCCTTCCGCCACGAGTGGGGCCGGATCACCGCGGCGCTGATCCATCAGACGGGTGACTGGGACCTCGCGGAGGAATGCGCCCAGGACGCCTTCGCCCAGGCCTTGCGGCGCTGGCCACGAGACGGCCTCCCGAACCGACCGGGGGCGTGGCTGATGACCGTGGCCCGCAACGGCGCGACCGACCGCCTGCGGCGCGGCAACGTCTACGGGGCGAAGGTGGAGGAGCTGACGGTACTGGCAGGCAGGGACACGGGAGAGGGGCCTCCCGAACCAGAGGCCGACGACAGCGGCGTTCCCGACGAACGGCTCCGGCTGATCTTCACCTGCTGTCATCCCGCGCTGGCGATGGAGGCCCGGGTCGCCTTGACGCTGCGCACCCTGACCGGGCTCTCGACCGCCGAGATCGCCCGTGCCTTCCTCGTGCCGGAGGCCACCATGGCCAAGCGACTCGTGCGGGCCAAACAGAAGATCGCCAACGCCGCCATCCCTTACCGCGTCCCGCCGGCCAGCGCCCTGCCACAGCGGGTGCCGGGCGTTCTGTCGGTGCTCTACCTGGTATTCAATGAGGGA
>WQVT01000158.1 GCA_009785715.1 Acidimicrobiaceae bacterium
GGCGAGAGGGCGGTCGGGTCCTCCCACAGCTTGGGGCGATCCGGGCCACGAAGGTCGATGGCTCCCACGGAGAGGATCTGCCAGGTGAACGGGTTGACCAGTTCGTCCGAAGGCACGCGCGTGGCTCCGCGGTAGCAGGGTCGGTCGAGCGAGCGGGGATCGCCGGCGAGGTCACCCGCGCTGAGGTAGGCGACCACCGGCGGGCGCGGTGCCTTCAGCAGACCGTGCGATGCGGCCGCCACGGCGAGGTCCTCCTCGTCCCAGCCGTCGTCGCTCACGGCGACCAGGTCGAGGTTGCTCACCCGCTCGGAGTAGTCGCCGAGCGCCGCCGAGCCCACCACGTACAGGCCCGTGAGGCGGCCGGGCAAGCGCTCGTCGAGCATCGAGAGGAACCCGAATGTCGAGGTCTGAACCGGCGCGGAGAGCACCACGCCAGCCTACGTGGGAGCGACGGGCGTTCCTCCCGGCGTCATGTGTCGGAATTCACGCGCGCTTGCGGCCAAAAGTTCGGGAAACTGTTCACACGTGCTCGGGGTGACTCCCCCCAACACCCCTCGAGCTATACGAAGGCCCGGCTCCCCCCGCCGGGCCTTCGTCATTTCCGATATCGCAGCGGGGGCGCTACCAGCCGGGGGTGTAGCTCCCCCGACCCAGAGCTGAGCTCTCCTCCCACGAGAGCGACTCGTCGATGTCGCCGATCACCTCGGTCACCCAGTCGAGCCGCTCCTTCAGGATCCGCTCGACGCCGGCCTGCAGCGTGGAACTGGAGATGGCGCAGGAGCTGCAGGATCCCTGCAGCTGGACCTCGACGCGCCCGACCTCCACGTCGACCTCTTTCAGGATCAGGTCCCCGCCGTCGGACTGCACGGCCGGGCGCAGCATTTCCATCAGCTCGGTGAGTTGGGCGAGCCGGTCGGCGCGATCCTCGTCGGTCAGGGCGGTTGCATCCATGGCCACAGTCTGCCACCGACGGGGCCGTAGCGGCAGATCCCTCGGGCACCCGTCGCTGCGTGGCGGCCCTGTAAGCAGGCCCTTTAGGCTGGACGAGGTGTCAGTGCAGCAGGCCGGACGGCGAGGAAAGCGCGGGTACTTCGTCCCGGGGTTGATCGCCCTCGTCGTGCTGGCGGTGTTGGGCGGGGTGGCCAACTTCGCGGGCCTCGACCACGCCGGCCCGAACCACCTGGCGGGGCCGGATGTCGAGACCTTCCTCGCCCAGGCCATCCAGTCGAGCAACGGCCTGTCGGAGCCGCCCTCCATCAGCTGCCCGGCGAGCGAACCGGTCCGGGCGGGGTTCCACTTCACCTGCACCTGGCAGCGGGCCGGCGGGGACCGCCCGGTGAGCGTGACCGAGACCGACTCCCGCGGTCAGTTCCGCTACTCGGTCGCGTCGGGCCAGGGCTAGCCGACCGTCACGTCGTCGTCGAGGAGCTGCTGGACCCGGTCGATCTGGGCGTTGGTGTCGTCGAGAAAGCGCTGCAGGGCGTCGCGCTTGGCGGTCACCGTCTCCCGCAGCGACATCCGAACGGCGAGCGCCTCGTGGATCAGCTCTCGCCGGCGGAGCGCGTCGGTGGACTCCGAGCGGTATTCGGCCCGCAGGGTTGCCAACCGGTCCTCGTTCTCGAGCACGGCGCGCACCTCGTCGAGGTTCAGTCCGAGGAGGGTCTGCAGCTCGCGGATCCGGCCGACCCGGTCCAGGTCCGCCTGCGAGTAGCGGCGCAGACCCCCGGGGGTGCGACCCGACGGGGTGAGGAGGCCGATCTCCTGGTAGTAGCGCAGGGCGCGCAGGGAGACCCCGCACGCCGCGGCGGCGGCGCCGATCGACACGAGTGGTCCGGGGTCGGCGTTCGTGGCGGGTGCGGGCAGGGTGGCCGGCTCCTCCTCACCCCGCCGCCGGCGGCGAGCCGGCTGCGGCCGGGATGTGGGAGAGGGGTCGTTCACGCCGCGCTTCCTTTGCCCAACTGAAGGCTGCGACGCGCGTCGGTGGCCGCATCGACTTCGTCGGGCTCGGTGTAGACGTAGCGCCCGCCCCGCAGCCAGGAGGCGCCCGCTCCGATGACCGAGGCGGCGGCGGCGAGGTCGAGGGTGAGGTGGAGGCCCTTGGCGAAGGGGGTGGAGAGGACCTGGGGGAAGAACTGCCGGCCCGTGAGGATCGCATGGTTGGCGGGGCTCAGGGCGTGGAGCACCGCCGGATGGATCAGTTGCTCGACGGGGTTGATGCCGAGGAAGGCGGCGAAGAGACTGCCGATGGGCGGGACGTGGGACACCGATTCGGCCGTGGTGTGGTCGATGCCGTGGGCGATCAGGCCAGCATAGAGATGGCTCGGGAGCGCCGAGGCAATGCCGAGGGTGAGCGCCGTGAAGAACACGCCGATCGACAGCACCGACGCCGAGTTCTGGAAGGTCGCGAACATGCCGGCGCCGGCGCCCCGCTGGTTCGGGGGGAGGCTGTTCATCACCCCCGCCTGGTTCGGCGGGGAGAACATGCCGGTGCCGAGGGCGAAGATGAAGATCAGGAGGGCGAACCAGGGGTAGTCGAAGTCCATCGGGAGAAGTTGCAGCAGCATCAGGCCGGCGGCGGCGATGAGCAGGCCTCCGGTGGCGAAGGGACGGGCGCCGAAGCGGTCGGAGAGCACCCCCGAGAGCGGGGCGGCGACGAGGAACCCGATCGTGAGGGGGATCATGTAGATGCCGGCGTAGAGCGGGGTCTGCTCGAAGCTGTAGCCGTGCTGGGGGAGCCAGATCCCCTGCAGCCAGATGATGAGCAGGAACTGCAGCCCGCCGCGGCCCATGGCGCCCAAGAGGACGGCGATGTTGCCGGCGGCGAAGGCGCGGATGCGGAAGAGTCCCAGATGGAACATCGGCTGGGGGACCTTGGTCTCGATCCAGCCGAAGAGGGCGAGAATGGCGATTCCCGCGGCGACGCAGGCGAGCACGAACGGGTTCGTCCACCCCATCGTGTGCCCGCCGTACGGGTTCAACGCGTAGACGATGCCGGTCAACAGGGCGATCAGCCCGACGGCGAAGGCGAGGTTGCCCCACCAGTCGATCCGCGCCCGGACCCGGACCCCGTTGTCGCGCAGCTTGAGGTACGCCCAGACCGTGCCGAACGCGCCGAAGGGCACGGAGACGAGGAACACGAGCCGCCATCCCTGAGGCGCCAGCACGCCGCCAAGGATCAGGCCGAGGAACGACCCGCCGATCCCCGCGACGCTCATGATCCCGAGCGCCCGGCCACGCTCGTCGGCGGGGAAGGCGTCGGTGATGATGGCGCTCGAGTTGGCGAAGAGGAACGCGCCGCCGACGCCCTGGAACACCCGCCCGATGATGATCCACAGCGCCCCGGCCGCCCCCTTCACCGGGGTCAGCCAGAGCAGCAGGGAAAAGACCGTGAAGACGGCGAAGCCCAGGTTGTACATCCGGACGCGCCCGTAGATGTCACCGACCCTGCCGAGGCTCACGACCAGCACCGCCGTCACGAGCAGGAAGCCCATCAGCATCCAGAGGAAGTACGAGGTGTTGGCGGGGGAGAGCGGGTCGAGGTGGATGCCCCGGAAGATGTCGGGCAGCGAGATCAAGAGGATCGACTGGTTGATGGTCACCATCAACATGCCGAGCGTGGTGTTGGACAGGGCGAACCACTTGTAGTGCGCGCCCCGCCGGCGCTCTCGCTCCGTCGGGCCGGGCGGCGTCGGGCCGGTCGGTGTCGGGCCGGTAGCTGGCGTCACGGGCACGGGCACGGGCACGGGCACGGGTCGGCGGGAGGGAGGAGGGGGAGCACGTGCGGGAGTCTAGACCTTACGTGAACGTCAGGGTCAGGCTTGGATCTCCCGGGCGCCCGGGCGCGCGATCTTTCTGCGCACTCTTGCGGCGCGATCGTGCCGGTATACGGGGCCGGATCGCGCGGGAGAACCGCGCGGGAAAAGCGCGCGGCCGCGTCGGGGCCGGCAGGGGGCGCAGCCCTACACTGCCGGGGTGGCCGCGGGTCGGAGGACCGGAGAGGACCGCATCCTCACCGTGCCGACGGCGTTCACCCTGCTGCGCCTCGCCTGCATCCCGGTGTTCGTCGTCCTCCTGGCGGCGGGGCGTCAGCACTGGTTCACCGCGGCCCTGCTCCTCGGCGCCATCGGCGCCACCGACTGGGTCGACGGCCAGCTGGCCCGCCGCCTGAACCAGGTCTCGACGTTCGGGAAGGTCCTCGACCCCCTGGCGGACCGTCTCCTCCTGGTGGTGTCCGTGCTGTCGATCATCGCCGTCGGGGCCGTCCCGGTCTGGCTCGCCGTCCTGTTCCTGACCCGCGAGGTGTTGGTGGCCGGAGGGTTCCTGGTCGTGGTGGCGCTGGGTGGGAAACGGATGGACGTCGTGTGGGCCGGCAAGGCCGGCACGTTCGGGCTGATGACCACCCTCCCGCTGTTTCTCCTCGGCCACGCCGAGGTCTCCTGGCACCGGGTCCCGGAGATCCTGGCGTGGGTGAGCACCGTCGGGACCCTCGCCTTCGGGTGGTATGCGGTGGTCGTCTACGCAAGGGCGGTGCCCCGCGCCCTGGCCGAGGGCCGTGCCCGTCACCGAGCCGATCCGCCGGCCGGCTGAGGCCCCGCACCGTCGGCAAAACCGGGACGGGTCTGACCATCTCGTAGAGGTCGGCACCTCGGCCTGAATCGCGGGATTAGTCTTGCCGGGGATGAATGTTCCGGACGACCTGCGCTACACGTCGGACCACGAGTGGGTGCGACTGGTCCAGGGCAGAGCCCGTCTGGGGCTGACCGACTATGCGCAAGAAGCGCTCGGGGACGTGGTTTTCGTCCAGCTTCCCGCCGTCGGCGCCGTGATCGACGCCGGGACCTCCTTCAGTGAGGTCGAGTCCACCAAGGCGGTGTCTGATGTGTATGCGCCGCTGTCTGGGACCGTGGTCGAGATCAACGGCGTACTGGTCGACGCCCCCGAGCAGTTGAATCAGGACCCCTACGGCGACGGCTGGCTTTGCGTGATTGAGCCACTCGATCCCTCCGCCTATAACCATCTGCTCGACGCTGATGCGTACCGGAAGCTCATCGAGACTTGAGCTTCGAAGCGTCGTGATCGCCATGTATTGCAACCGCTGCGGCCATCGCAATCCAGACGGAGCCAACTTCTGCTCGTCATGCGGTGCTCCCCTCGAAAAGCCCGGCCACGAGCAGCCGACGACCGTCGTCCTCGGCCCGGGCGACGCGAACCTCGACCTCGGCGAGGACGACGTCCGTGTTTCGCTCGACGACGTCCCCCAGGGGGCCGGGGTGCTGGTCGTCAAGCGGGGGCCGAATGCGGGGACCCGCTATGTGCTCACCGAGGCGTTGACCAGCGTCGGACGCCACCCGGAGAGTGATTTGCTCCTCGATGACGTGACCGTGTCGCGGCGTCACGTGGAGCTCCGCCGCACCGCCGGCGGGTACACGGTGCGCGATGTCGGGTCCCTCAACGGGACCTATCTCAACCGCGAACGCATCGACTCCGAAGTGCAGGTGCAGAACGGCGACGAATTGCAGGTGGGCAAGTTCCGGTTGATGTTCCTGACCGAGAGCACGGACTCACTCGAGAGCAAGGACTGATAGGGGGCACGTGGAAGAGCGCTCACATCTGGCGATCGGAGAGGTGCTGACACTCCTGCGAGAGGAGTTCCCCGATGTGACCATCTCGAAGATCCGCTTTCTCGAGAGTCAAGGGTTGGTCGATCCGGAGCGGACCCCTTCCGGATACCGGAAGTTCTACGACGGGGATGTTGCCCGGCTTCGGTGGATTCTGCTCCAGCAGAAGGAGAACTTCCTTCCCCTGAAAGTGATCAAGGACCGCCTCGGGGAACTCGACACGGCCGGCAGCGAGCCGGCAGCGGCGGGCTCGGGGAAGGCGGCTGCTTCCGCGAAGACCGGGATGGGCCCGGGTGCCGGGTCGGAGAACGGCGCCGCCCCGGAGGATGCGCCACAGGCGGACGCCCCCGACGCAACGTCCGCACCCGCGTCGCCGCCGACCTTGCGCGCCGTCCCCGACGAGGGCGCCGATCTTGCCCGCGCCGCCGTGGGATCGGCGGTCGCGGGGTCTCCGGGTGACCGGAGAGCGCCCGAAGCGGGGCATGCGCCGGATGCAGA
>WQVT01000159.1 GCA_009785715.1 Acidimicrobiaceae bacterium
GCCAGGTAGTGCCGGTAGGGCCCGATCATGAAGGCCACCACGTGGTCGTAGAAGCCCCAGGCGAGTGCGGTGCCTGCCACGACAGCGAGGACGCAGATGATCAACCGCCGGCGAAGCTCGACCAGGTGGGCGAGGGCCGGCATGATTGCCGGCGTCTCGGTCGCAGGCGTCTCGGTCGCAGGCGCCTCGGTCGCCGGCGTTTCGTCGAGGACCGTCACCGCTCGGCCCCCTCGTGTTCGAGTGCGGTTTCGTGTCCCGGTTCGGTCGTCGGCGTCACGGACTGCCGGGCCGCTTCGGCGGTATCGGCCATCACCTGACGCGGCTCGGCCAGTACGTCGAGGAGCGCACCGCGGGGGTTACGCACCAGGTTCGCCGTATCTGGCGGAAGCGCAGCGGTCCAAGCTCGGAGCTGTGCCCGAGCCCGTCCAAGCGCCCGGGCCGAGTCGCTGAGGCGGCCCGGGCCGAGCACCACGAGGGCGATGATCAGGACGATGACGATCTTCTCCGGGCTGATATCAAACATTGTCCGACGCGGATGGCCGGTCAATCTCGATATCGGCCTGGGCCTTGCGGAACTCTTTGCCCGCCTCTGCCAGGTTGCGTGCCACCTTCGGGATCTGGCTCGCACCAAAGACCAGGACGATGACCGCGACCAGGATGATCATCCCGGTGTCATTGATAAGTGCCAACATGACTGCCTCCTTATTGCTCCGATTTGCCCTTTATTCGGAGCCGGGAGGCGTCTTGGATTAAACGATGTTGCCCTGGACCAGAACGGGCGTGGTGGGTTGCGGGACCCCACCGCTCGGTTCGGCGGTGACCATGAGGCGCGAGACGTCACGTTCGACCCGGAACGCCACGACGGTCGGATCTGCGCCGAGGAGGCCGAGCGAGACGGCCTTCCCGTTCACGAGCCCCCACAGCTGGTAGGTCCGGGCGGCGTCGAGGGCGGGGAGGTCGGAGCGAACCAGGTAGGCGTTCCCGTTGGGGAGGATCACCACTTCTGCCGCCTGGGAGCTCGTGGCGGAGGTGAGCTGCACGTTCTGGTGCTCCGAGCTGAGCACCGCAGACGCCGCGGCCTGCTGGAGGCCGCTCTGGTGGAGCGCACTGGAGAGATCGTTCACCCGGTGGTTCAGGTTCGAGGCGCTGACCCCGAGCACAACCGCAGCCACCGCGGCCGCCGTGGCCAGCGCGGCGACCGCCGGCAACGCGACCCGGCGAGGCCGGCGACGAAGAGGTATGACGTTTGACTGCTGGTGGTCCGGGGGTGGCCCGTCCGGGCGCGGCGCCCCGTTCTGGGGCGGCAGATCCGGGGCCCGCAGACCCGGGGACCGCAGGTTCAGGGGGGGCAGCGATCTCGGCGGCTCCGGAAGGTCATCGTCAGCCCCAACGTCGCCCAATGACAACTCGGCGGCGATACGGTCCCAGATAGCGGGAGGGGCTACGCCGCCGGGGGTTGCGAGAAGCGACGCCGTCTGCCGGTGGGCAGCGACCTCCGCCCGGCAGCGCGGGCACTCCGCCAGGTGCTCTTCGACCTCCGCCACCTCGTCGGGGTCGAGCGCGTCCAACGCGTAGGCACCGAGCAGGGACTGCAGATCATCGTGGGTCATTGCTCCGCTCCAGCGATGCTCACGTGGGCGAGACTTGCCTGCAGTCTACGGAGCCCGACGCGGATCCGGCTTTTGACGGTGCCTTCCGGCTGGCCGAGCATTGCGGCGACCTGACGGTAGGTGTGTCCCCCGAAGTAGGCCAATTCGATCGCCTGACGCTCGTCGGGGTCGAGCTCGTTCAGGGCCGCCTTCACCTGTTCTGCGAGCGCAAGGTCCCAGACCTCGTGCTCGAGATCGTAGGGAGCGGTGGCCGTGGCCTTGGCCTCCTGCTCCTCGCGCCGACGCCGGGAGGTCTCCGAGCGCACGACGTCTACCGCCCGGCCGTGTGCGGCGGCAAGCAGGTAGGAGCGCAGGGTTCCCCGGTCGGCGTCGAAGCGCTCCGGTTGCTGCCAGAGGCGGACGAAGACCTCCTGGGTGACCTCCTCGGCGCGGGACTCGTCACCGAGCACCCGCCGGGCCAGACCGTAGACCGCACCGCCGTGGCGGCGGTAGACCTCGGCGAGGGCCTCCTCGCTCCAACGACCGATGGCGACGACCAGCGCGGCATCTCCCGAGTCGCGCAGGTCGAGTGTCGCCATCGGTTGCACGATAGATCAGGCCGCGTGACGGGTCCTAGGCGCCCAGGTACGGCGGGGGCTGTACTGGTAATTGGTGATCAGGCTCACGGCCAGCACCGCAACGCCGGCGACGACGTAGATCGTGGCGAGCGTCGGCTCGGAGTGGTTGAAGCTCAGCGCAAACGGGGCGGCGATGAGCAGCGCCGCCGCCAGGTAGTCACCCGCCGAATGCAGCGTGAACGGCAGCACCTTGACGACGCCGAGCGGGTAGCGGGTCAGCATGCTGACGGCAAGGACGACCACCCCGACGACGACCCCGGCGCCGACGGCCTTCGCCGAACCCCCGACGCCGAGGGCAAGGCCGATGAGGGCGATCCCCACGGCATAGTCGGCCACGGCGTGGAACCACGCCGGCAGAAAGCGGACAAGAGACATCGTGACCTCCGAATCAATGTGTTGATCCCTGTTCGGAGCCGGGTACCGAACCGGATGAAGCCGGTTCCGTCGCCCCGCGGCCACCCTTTGTGACATCTGGACCGCGGTCGCCGAAACGTTCGGGACGGCAGGAGGCAAGTGCCCGGGGATGCGGGACGCCAGGGGACGCCAAGCGGTACGTTCCAGGGGAAATGCCGCCAGCACAGCGACCTTCTCCCCCCGCGCACCGACGGCGGCAAAGCGCCGCGGTCTACCGTCGGCGCCGTCTGGGCGTCGGGCTCGTGCTGACGATCGTGGTCGGCGTCATCGTCGCCCTGGCCCTGCCAGGCGGGGGATCACCCCGGACGCCCGATCGCCTGGCTGCGTCGGCAGACAGCGCTCAGCGTCACAGCGGCGGCTCCACGCAACACGGCTCCAAGCAGCACGGCCGTGTCCACCGGGGCGCTACCGGTGGCGGCGCCCCGGCCAAGCATCACCTGCCACCACCCGCGGTCGAAGCCGGCCTCCTTCCCTGGTCCCTCCCGAACCCGCTCAGCCGCATGGTGGTGCTGCCTGCGAGCGGCGGGTTGCTCCTCGCCGGCGGGCTGACCGCCGATCAGACGTCATCGAGCACGGTGTCCGTGCTCAACCCGCTCACCGGCTCGATCCACGCCGCAGGATCACTCCCCACCGGCGTCCATGACGCCGCCGGCGCGACGATCGGCGGAGCCGACTGGGTCTTCGGTGGCGGAGCCGCCACCGTGGTGCCCTCGGTCGAAAGCGTGGTGCCATCCGCGAGCGGCACGTTCTCGGCCGGTCCGCCCGCAACCCTCCCTGCCCCACGGGCCGACCTGTCCTCGGCGACGATCCGGGGCACCACCTACATCCTCGGTGGCTACGACGGCACCCACACCTCGCCCGCAGTCCTTGCGACCAAGAACGGACGGACGTTCAGCACCGTCGCCACGCTCCCGGTGCCGGTCCGCTATGCGGCGGTAGCCGCCCACGGAGGGGACATCTACCTCTTCGGCGGCCTGGGAGTGCTCCCCGGGAGCAGCCCCTCGACGACGCCGGCCCCCCTCGACGTCATCCAGCGGGTCGATCCGACCACCCACAAGGCCTCGATTGTCGGCCAGCTCCCCTACCCGCTGGCCGGCGCGTCGGCAGCCGAGCTCGCGGGCACTATCTACCTGGCCGGCGGTACCAGCACGAAGGCCCCGCCGGTGCAGCCCGGCGTCGGCACCACCCAGCTCAACGGCTTCGCCACCGCGTCGAACCCGCCGACAACCGGCGAAGCGCCGGTCGACGACATCTGGGCATTCAACGCCGCCACGGGGAAGGTGGCCCGCGCCGGGACACTCCAGGTCCCCGTGGCGTACGCCGGCATCGCCGTGACGGAGGGCACCGCGTGGCTGGTCGGCGGCGAGACCAGCTCGAGCATGGTCGGCAGTGTGCAGTCGATACGGCCGAACCTGACGTTCGGGCGGGCCGGAGCGGCGGGAGCCGGCTCGCCGTACTACGGCTACAAGCTGCTCATCGCCGACCGCGGCAACAACCGGCTGCTCCTGATGGATGCCACGATGCACATCAGCTGGGCCTATCCGAGCCCCTCGTTGCCGGCGGACCCTCTCAGCTTCTATTTCCCGGACGACGCCTTTTTCATCAGGCACGGCACCGCGATCATCTCCAACCAGGAACAGAACGACACGATCGTCGATATCGAGTACCCGTCGGGCAAGATCGACTGGTCCTACGGCCACCCGAAGGTTCCCGGCACCGCCCCGGGCTACCTGCACGAGCCCGACGACGCCTACCTTCTCAGGGACGGGCAGATCACCGTCGCCGACGCAGACAACTGCCGGGTGCTCATCATCAACGAGAACGGCACGGTTGCCAACCAGATCGGCACGAACGGCGAGTGCGTCCACAACCCGCCCACGTCGATGGGCTCCCCCAATGGAGACACCCCGCTGTGGGACGGCAACATCCTCGTGTCGGAGATCAACGGCTCGTGGGTCACCGAGTACACCCCGAGCGGGAAACTCGTGTGGACCCTCCAACTCCCGATCGCCTACCCGTCCGACCCACAGCAGGTCGGGGCCACCGCCACCAACAACAACGACGACTACCTCATCGCCGACTACTCCAGCCCGGGACAGGTCCTGCAGTTCACGCGGGAGGGCAAGATCCTCACCGACTACAACGTGACCGCAGGCCCGGGCGAGCTCAATCACCCGTCGCTGGCCGAGGAGATGCCGAACGGCATCTACATGATCAACGACGACTACAACAACCGGATGGTCGCCATCGACCCCGCGACCGGGGCCCTCGTCTGGCAGTACGGGCTGACCGGCACCGCCGGCACCGGCACGGGCCAGCTCAACACGCCCGACGGCTTCGACCTCCTCGGCCCGGGCGGAATCACCCCCACGCACCCGCAGACGGGCTGAAACGGCCGCCCTTGCACAACCGGTAGAGGACGTGTCGGGAGACGCGGTGGCCGCGTGGTAAGCGTGGGTGGTCGAAGTCTTCGGCGGGGTCGCGGGTCATCCCGAGACGAACCATCACCCGCTCCGAGCGCAGGTTGGCGACGGACGTGAAGGCGACGATCTCGTCGAGGCCGAGCGTTTCGAAGCCGTAGCTCAGCGCTGCCCGGGCCGCTTCGGTGGCATAGCCGTGACCCCACTGGGAGCGGGCGAGACGCCAGCCGATCTCGACGGCGGGGCCGAAGGGGAACTCGTCGCCAACCGGGCTGAGCCCGACAAAACCGATGAACTGACCCGAGTCGGTTCGCTCGACCGCCCACCATCCCCAGCCCCGCTCGGCAATCCCCCGGGCGCAGCGGTCGGCAAGGGCGTCGCTCTCGACGCCCGAAAGGACGGTGAGGAAGTGCTCCATCACCTCGGGGTCCGAGTTGAGCGCTGCGAAGGGTGCGTAGTCGTCGCGTCGCCATTGGCGTAGCCGCAGCCGTGGGGTCACAAGACCATCGGTCACCGACACCCCTCCGAGGGTAGACCGCGCCTCCTCACATTCGGTCGCCCTGGCCCGTCATGAGTGGGACCGACAACTTCCGCCCGATAGCAAGCAGGGAGACTGCCATGAAAGCCGTTCGCATCCACAAGCTCGAGGGCCCCGAGGGCATCGACGGCCTCGTCTACGAGGACGCCCCCGATCGCCAGCCCTCGATCGGTGACGCACTGGTGCAGGTGAAGGCCGCCAGCTTCACCCCGACCGAGCTGATGTGGCCCCTCCAGACCGACCGGGACGGACACGACCGGGGGGCACGAATCCCCGCCCACGAAGGCTCCGGCGTCGTGGTTGCGCTCGGCTACGGCGCCGCAGGGGTATCGGTGGGCGACGAGGTCTACGGCCTCATCGACGGGTACCGCGACGGCTGGGCCGCCCAGTACGTGACCATCGAGGCTCGCAGCCTGGCGCCAAAGCCCACGACCCTGGACTTCGTCGAGGCGGCAGCGCTCCCGCAGGCCGGGCTCACGTCGTGGCAGGCGCTGTTCGAC
>WQVT01000160.1 GCA_009785715.1 Acidimicrobiaceae bacterium
ACTCGGCTTGCCGCGTCCTCGGCTCCGAGGGTGCAGGCAATCGGCACCTTCATGGAGGTCAGGCTAGGCGCACTACCCTGCGTCGGGGGCCGGCTTCTCGCCGTGGCCCCGTACAACGGGGAGGGTTGGCTGGTGGACTACTCGTGCATCTCGGCAGACGATCACATTGACCTGCGCTTCCTGCCGAAGGACCTGTTCACCGAGCGGGTTCCGTCTTCCCTGCGCGATCGGGTCCCACAGGTTGTGCCGGCTGCGGACACCCCCGACATGTGGGACTGGGTTGCCGACGGCAAGGTCCTCGGTCCGTGGGGTTGCTATCCCTCGCGGAAGGGCAGCGGAAACGCCTGGGCCATCGAGCGGGGTGGAGCCCTCGAGCCGGACGTGCTCCGGCCGACGACCGCGGACCTGCGGCTGGCGGACATGGATCGCGACGGGGTCCAGGCATCGGTCATGTACGGGCCCACCGATCCGTTCCTGATCGACGACCCCGAGGTCCGACACGCCACGTTCCGGGCGTTCAACGACTGGGTGCTCGAGTTCGAGAAGGCTGCGCCCGAACGACTGATCGGCGTGGCCCAGCTCGACAATCAGGACCCCGAGTTCGCGGCAGACGAGCTCGAGAGGACGGCGTCGCTGGGCATCCGCCACGTGAACGTGCTGGCGGCCACGGCGTCGCCGTCGTGGTACGAGCCGGAGTGGGAGCGGTTCTGGTCGATTGCCGAGGAAGCAGGGCTCCCGATCGGGAGCCATCTCACCGTCGTGGTCCGGCGCGGCCCTGCGGCCGATGACCGGCCGGCGTACGGGGGCGCGGTGTTCAGCCTGGGCCAGCAGTTGGTGGAGCCGTACGCGGGCTTGATCCTCACGGGCTGCTATGACCGGCACCCGGGTCTGAAGACCGTGATGGCCGAGTCGCAGATCTCCTGGGTGCCGAACATGATCCAGACCCTGGACACCGGATGGACCAGGGGCCGGGCGGGCACGCTGGCGAGCGTCAACTCGGCGTGTGAGCTGAAGCCGAGCGAATACTTCGCCCGAAATATCTGGATGACCTTCCAAGACGACGCGTTCGGCGTGCAAATGCTGCCCATGTTGCCCGAGGATAAGGTCATGTGGGCCTCCGACTACCCCCATCCGGCCAGCACATGGCCGGACTCGCAGGCCATCATCAAGCGCCAGCTGGACGGCGTGGTCAGCGACGAGACGCGCCAGAAGCTGCTCGTCACCAACGCTCAGCAGCTCTACGGCCTGTGATGGCGGAGGACCTGCTCGAGATCTTCTGGATGCCCGGGTGCAGCAGCTGCCTGCGCATGAAGGAGTTCGTCCAGCGGCTCGGGATTGCCCACCAGGCGATCGACGTGGTCGCCGCGCCGGAGGAGGCGGCGCGGCTTACGGAGCTCGGCCTTCGCGTCCCTGCGGCGGTGCGAGGCGGCGTCGGGGTGCCGGGGGTGGACCTCGTCGGCGTCGCCCGCCTGGCCGGGCTCGACTACGACCCGCCGAAGGCCCTCGACCCGGCCGAGCTGCACCGGCGCTACGCAGAGATCACGGCGGTCACCGCGGGGCTCATCGCCCGACTGGGGCCCGAGGCCCTGGAGTACAAGTCCCCGGATCGTGATCGCACCATGCGTTACCTTGCCCTGCACGCGTCGACGATCATGCGGGGCTTCGTCGACGCCGAAGAGACCAACGTTTTTACCGATGGCTACCAGTTCATCTCGACCCAACTCGCCGAGCGCGCAACGGCCGGGCAGATCCTCGACGTGCTGGCGGAGACGCGAGCGGTCTTCGAGCAGTGGTGGGACCATGCCGGCTTCGACGATCCCTTCGACCGCATCCTCACCTCGGAGTGGGGGACCTGGACGCTGCACGAGGCGCTCGAGCGAGCCGTCTGGCACACCACCCAGCACACCCGCCAGCTCGAGTACTTCGTGCTCGACGAGTTGCGGCTCGGCACATCGCCCCGGCTGAGCGAGGAGCTGCTCGCCGGCCTGCCGCTTCCCCAGGGCATCCACGCGTGAGTTGATGGAGGAGATCGACGGCGATCGCTTCGACGAGGTCGTCGGTGCGTCGCCGGCTCCGTACCTGGTGGATTTCTGGGCCACCTGGTGCGCGCCCTGCGAGGCCTACGGACCGATCGTCGACGAGGTGGTCGCCGAGCGGGGCCCCGGCCTGCGGGCGGGCCAACTCGATGTCGCGGCGTATCCGGGCGTTGCCGAGCGCTGCGGGATCCGCACGATCCCGGCGGTCGCGGTGTTCCGCGACGGCCAGATCGTCCGGCGGATCTTCGGGGCGCGCACGAAGCGCTATTTGAGCGACGAACTCGACCGGCTGCTGTTGTGATCGATTCGCGTCCATGTGCGCGGGGGGTGACGCCGTATGACCCCCCGGTGCTCACATGGACCGGGATCGCTCACATTGGGGGTCAGGCGCCGAAGGTCTGTCCGGGAACGGGGGTGCCGCGGATTGCGCCGGTCCCGTTTTCGGGTGAGTCGCCGGGGAGGGGCGCCCCGGACCGCCCGAGCCGCTGCCCCCAGGTCGCCTCGAACTGGTCCTGCTCGCCGGCCGGCGCCCCGATCCGGAGCATGACCAGGTTCGTGCTCCCCGAAGACCGGAACCGGTAGAGCGTCCCGCGCGGCACGAGGACCCCGTCGTTCTTCGAGACCACGGTCTCGGTGCCGTCCTCGTCGTAGAAGGTGGCCTCTCCGTCGAGGATGACGAAGACATGGTCCTCGGTGCTGTGGGTGTGGAGGGCGTTCTCGCCGCCGTCTGCGTACACCTTGACGTGGACCCACATCGAAGAGGTGCGCGCCACGAGGTCCGTGGTCGATCCTGCCGAGAGCAGGGGGAAGCCGTTCGCCGAGAACACCGTCGCACGGTCGTTGGCCGCGCTCCCGTCCTCGATGATGCCAGCAGGTCCAAGCACCGAAATGGCCATCGCGATCACTCCTTATCGGTCGAGCCCCCGAGGGTCGAGGGTAACCCGCACCCCTGGGGGCTGCAACGGGCGGCGCGTGGGCCACATCACGGGAATTTGCCCAAAACTCCGTCAGCTGAGGCGGGTGAGGCGGCGGAAGACCTTGTAGTAAACGGGTGGGTCGAAGCGCCGTCCGAGGTTGACGAAGGAGACCTCGCCGACGTAGAGGTTCCCCTGCGAGTCGGCCGCCATGCCGTGCGGTGCGATGAACTCCTTCGGCCCGTCGCCGCGCTCGGGCGCGCCGAGGTGGGCCAGGAGCTTGCCGTCGTGGGACAGGACGTTCAGCCGGTGACCGAGGGCCGGGTGGTCGAAGAGCTCCTGGATCTGGATCTGCTCGCCGACGTAGATCAGCCCGTTGCCGTCCATCGCCAGCGCCTGGGGGCGGTAGAGGTACGGCCAGATCTCCTGCAGCACGCCGTTGTTGTCGAAGATCTGGACCCGGCTGTTCTCCCGGTCGTTCACGAACACGTTCTCATCCCCGTCGACGATGACATTGTGGGGAACCTGGAACTGCCCGGGGCCCACGCCGGCGTCGCCCCAGGAAACGAGGTGCCGGCCGTCGGGCGCGTAGCGGTGGACGCGGGCGTTGCCGTAGCCGTCGGTGATGTAGACGTCGCCGCTCACCGGGGAGATGGCGACGTTCGTCGGCCGGTTGAAGGGGTCGCCGCTCCACTTCTCCGCCGGCTCGTACTCCTTGCCGACCGTGAGCACGAGCTTGCCGTCGGTCGTGTACTTCTTCACGCAGTGCTGGTTGTCGTTGACCGTCCAGATGTGGTCATCCGGGCTCGCGCACATGCCGTGCGCACGGCCGTCGAACTCGCCCTCGCCCCAGGAGCGAACGAAGTTCCCGTCCCGGTCCAAGACGATGACGGGGTGCTGCCCGCGGTTCAGCAGGTAGACGTTGTCGCCCGAGTCGACCGCGACCCCGGAGACCTCGATGAGGTCCCAGCCGTCCTCGTCGGGAAGCTTTGCCCAGTCCTGCAGCGACTCGTAGCGGAAGCCGCCGTCCTCGATGATGTTGTCAGCCAAAGGAAACCCCCCGTTCGTCCCGGCCAGGTCGGCGTCATGGTAGGCGGTGGCGAAGGGGGAGGCGGATTCCCGTCACGCGCGCCGGTGGATCGGCGCCAGCCTGCCGAGCGCCGAGATGGTGACGATCAAGAAGACGGCGAGCACGGTCAGGGCCGGGCCGAGGACCGCGAGACCGGTCGCGTTGATCAGGACCCCGAGAAGGGCGGCGATGGTCGAGCCGCCTGCCGCTGCGGCGCCGGTCTGCCAGGCGATCGCGTGCCGGGCCCGCCGTTCACCGATACGGAGCGCGGTGACCGAGACGAGGGCAGGGAAGACACCGGCCAGCGTTGCGCCCATGGCCACGAAGCCGAAGATGGCCACCGTCGGATCGGGCTGCCACCAGATGACGCCGGCCGCGACCAGGCTTCCGAATCCACCCCAACGGATGACCCTCGTAGGGAGGATTGGCCGGCTGGGGATCGACAATCCGATGCGCACCGCGGTGAGCGCACCCCAGTACCCGAACGCCGCGAGCCCTGCCGCGGAATGTGAGAGGTCGAGGTGTCCGCTGGCGAAGCTTGCCAACCACTGCCCGGCGGCGACCTCGAGGCCGGTGTAGACGAAGAACACGATCAAGCCCAGGCTCAGGACCGCGACCACCCGACGGCGTGACCATCCTCGCGTCGGACCGGCCCCGTCGGACCCCTCGGTGGATCTGCTGGGTGTGGGCTCGGCGCCGGACGCATGGAACCTGCGCGCGTGGGCCGTCCAGACAAGCGCCGATGTGACGTCGACCGCGACGAGGACGAGGTAGGCGAGACGCCACGAGCCCGCGGTGATGGCAGCGATCACGAGCAGCGGGCCGGCGGCGGTGCCGATGCCGTAGAAGCCGTGCAGGAGGTTGAGCAGCCGCCGTCGGCCCGTGAGCGCGACCGCCGTGTTGAGGCCGCCGTCCATCATTCCGGCCGCTGCGCCCATCAGTGGGCCCAGGCCGAGTACCAGCCAGAGTCCGGGGGCGACGGCGTAGGCGGTCCCACCGACCGCGGCAACGCCGGTCGCGACGGCGAGGAGGGCGGGCACGCCAAGGCGGCGGATGAGCGAACCGACCAGCGTGGCTACGGCCACCGTTCCGGCCGTGGTCGCGAGCAGCACCCATCCGAGATCGCCGACCTGGGCCCCGAAGCTGCTGCGCATGGCCGGCCAGGCCGTCCCGAGCATGCCGTCGGGCAGCCCGAGGACCACGAAGCTGCTGAGGCTCAGCAGGTCGAAGGTGCGATTCGGTCCGTTATCCATTGACCCTTCGCACGCCCGCCTCGAAGTGGGTATTCGACGCTATGGGTCGACGTCGAAGCTGCGCCCGGTGAATGGGCCGCCGACGAACCGGTGGAGCGGGTCCGCGGGGTCGGGCTCGCCCCCGCCGGCGAGGATCTCCCCTGCGTAGCGCTCCGCGTCGTCCTGCGGTGCATAGCCGATCGCCGCCGCCTCTTGCATCGAAAACCACGCCCTCGTGTTGGCCGACACGCCCCACACGACCCGGAACCCGGGGGATGGTGCGGTGAGCGCCGCCTCGAACAGGCGGCCGGCATCGTCGGGTGACAGCCAGGTGGCCAGTTCCCGGGCGCTGTCTGGATGGTCGCGGCAGCTGAGAATGCGCAGGCACAGCGCGTCCATGCCGTAGCGGTGGTGGTACAGGGATGCGAGTGCCTCGCCGGCCACTTTGCTCACCCCGTAGTAGGTGTCCGGGGCGGGAAAGGCAGAGTCGGGGGCCTTGCTGCCATCGGGATTGCGCTCGAGGAAGCCGACCGCGTGGTTGCTGGAGGCGAAGATGAACCGGCCGACGCCGGCCCGGCGGGCCGCCTCTATGGCGTGGTAGGTACCGTCGATGTTCGTACGGAGAATGTCTTCCCACCGGTCCTCGACGGGAATGCCGCCGAGATGTACCACGGCATCGACGTCGCGGCTTGCCTCGACGAGCGCATCGAGGTCCGTGACGGAGGCCTGGAGCACCTCCTCGGAGGGCCCGGCCACCAGCGGGGCGATGTCGAGCAGCCGCAGCACGCGGTCGGGTCGGGCGAGGCGGCTGCGGAGGTAGCCGCCGATGCGCCCGGCC
>WQVT01000161.1 GCA_009785715.1 Acidimicrobiaceae bacterium
CTTCTCGAAGAACGAGAGGAGGACGTCACGCTCGCGCCAGCCGTAGATCAGGGTGTTGATGGCCCCGATATCCGACCCGTTGGTGGCGAGCCAGAGGAAGTGCGAGGCGACGCGGTTCAGCTCGCACATCAGCATCCGGATCCAGATCGCCCGCGGCGGCACCTCGAGGCCGAGGAGACGCTCGACGGAGAGCGAGAAGGCCAGTTCGTTGAAGAAGGGGGACAGGTAGTCCATCCGGGTGACGTTCGTGCCGCCCTGGTGGTACATGAGCTCTTCGCCGGTCTTCTCCATCCCGGTGTGCAGGTAGCCGATCACGGGCTTCGACCGGACGATCACCTCGCCGTCGAGCTCGACCATGATCCGCAGGACCCCGTGGGTGGAGGGGTGCGACGGCCCGAGGTTCAAGATCATCGTCTCGTCCTCGGGGATCTCCACGTCCATGTCCCCCGAGTCGAGGACCATGCCCTCCGACAGGCGCAGCACGCCGTTCTCCCGGCGCAGCTCCGCGGCCGCGGTCTTGGCCCGGCTGTACATCTCCTGGGCGCCCTCGGAGGTCTTGACCTGCAGGAGCGAGGTCAGCTCCGGGTGGCCGCGGGGGGCGACGCCCCGCAGGCGTTCGGCCATGGTCGCCCGGCGCGGGCCGCGATCGGGTTCCGGGGAGCTGTCGTTGTCAGTTCGAGTGTCCACCGGGTGCCTCCTTGAACTGGACCGGGATCCGTCCGGATGCGTAGTCCTTGCGCAGGGGGTGGCCTTCCCAGTCCTCGGGCATGAGGATCCGGCTCGGATCGGGGTGGCCGTCGAAGACCACGCCGAAGAGGTCGTAGGTCTCCCGTTCGTGCGCCTCACTCCCCGGCCAGAGGTCGAAGAGGGTGGGCAAATGGGGATCGTTGCCGGGGACCTGGCAGCGGATCCGCAGCCGGTTGCGGGTGGCCATAGCCTGCAACTCGACCACGACCTCGAAGCGCTGAGCCACGATCGGTGCGGGCAGGTCGCGGCCGGGATGGTTCAGGTAGTCGACGCCGGTGAGGCCGACGAACATGTCGTAGCCGTCGGCACGCAGGTGACGGGCGAGCTCCAGGTACCCCTCCGCGTCGGTGTGCACCACCCAGGAGCCGAGGCTCTGGACGAGCGGCTGGCCGTGCAGCCGGGGAGGGGGAGGAGGGGGCTGCTCTTCGGGGTTCGGCGGTTCTCCGGTCTCAGGGGTCCCGGCTTCGCTCACCGGCCGCTCCCCGCCGTCTCCGAGGCCGGGCTGCCGGCGGCGATCGCGGCGATGCCGGCCGGACGGGGCCGGCCGGCGCTCAGGCGGACCGGCGTGCGGAGAGGCTCTTCGCCGAGGCGGATGCCGGCCCCGGTGCCGGTGGCGATCCGCCGGGTGATCTCACCGGCGCGGATCTTCTGGTGCAGCGTGAGGATGGCGTGGATGAGTGTCTCCGGCCCGGGCGGGCACCCGGGGGCATAGACGTCGACCGGCACCACCTGGTCCACACCCTGGACGATGGCGTAGTTGTTGAACATCCCGCCGGTGCTGGCGCACACGCCCATCGAGATGACCCACTTCGGCTCCATCATCTGGTCGTAGACCTGGCGGAGGACGGGGGCCATCTTCTGGCTGACGCGGCCGGCGACGATCATCACGTCGGCCTGCCGGGGGGAGGCCCGGAACACCTCCATGCCGAAGCGGGCGAGGTCGTAGTTGGCGGCCCCGGCCGCCATCATCTCGATCGCACAGCACGCCAGCCCGAAGTTGGCGGCCCACGAGCTCGACGCCCGGGCCCATTTGACCGCGCCTTCGAGCGTGCCGGTCAGAAAGTTGTGTTGGAGGCTCTCAAGACCCATTTGCGCTTCTCCTCTCGGGATAACGCTATGGCTGCCGAGCGGGTACGCACCAAACCGTCAGGATCGGTTCGTTTCGCCGGACCCGGGCCCGGCGACGGACCCGGCGGTCGGGACGGTTTCGGGGGGCTCGACCGGGCGGGGGGCGGTCCCGTCGACCAGATGCTCGGGGCGGGGGACGCGGCGGATGCTGGAGCTGACCGTGCGGCCCGAGGCCGGCTGACCGAGGGTGCCGGCTTCCCGGGCGAGGCGCTTGCGCGGTCCCCAGTCGAGCGCGCCGTTCGACACCAGGTAGGCGAAGGCGACGAAGACGACCAGGACGAAAGCCGCCATCTCGGCCAGGCCGAAGGTGCCGAGCTGGTGGTACATGACCGCCCAGGGGTAGAGGAACACGACCTCGATGTCGAAGATGATGAAGATCATCGCCACCATGTAGAAGCGGACCGAGAACCGTGCGGCGCTCGGGGCCGGGGACACGATGCCCGACTCGTAGGGGCCCTCCTTGGCACCGGTCGACCGCCGGGGGCCGAGGAAGCCGGAGGCCATGAACGAGCCGGCCGCGAAGAGGATGCTCACGACGAGCAAGAGCACGATCGGGAGGTACTGCTCCATACCGCTGAGCGTAGCCAGGTGCGGTGGCGGACGGCGATTCCGGGTTGCCCGGGGCGGGGGTCAGAAGCAGTGCGGGCCGGCGGGGGGATCGTCGATGGTCTCGGTGCCCGGAGGGGGGCCGAGGTAGGTGCGGCCGGTGTCGACGGTGACGAGGCCGCCGACCACGCTCAGCGCGAAGTGGTCCAGGCCCCGGGGGGCGGGGCCCTCCCGCCGCTCACCGATGCGGTCGAAGCGGGACCCGTGGCAGGGGCACTCGAACCACCCCGAGCTCTCGCAGTAGGGCACGTGACAGCCCTGGTGGGTGCAGATCGGCGACAGCGCCACCAGCCCCTGGCGCATGCCCGCCAGCACCTCGGGCGGGTAGGACCGCTCGGCCTCGGCCAGCCGCTCGGCGGGGAACGGGACGAGGTAGAAGCGGCCGTTCGCACCGACGTAGGGGCGGCGGTCCACCGCCAGGCGCTGACGGACGGGTCCCAGCCCCCCGACCCCGTAGCGATGCGCACTCGCCCCGGTCAGCTCGGACCACGCGAAGGCGACCGCCGAGGCGACCACCCCGGAGAGGGCGGCGACGAAGGCACCGATGATCCCCCGGTTGATGAGGTCCCGCCTGCTGATCGTGCTCTGGGGGGCGGCGGGGGGCGGCTGCCGGCGGCGCGCGGTGAGGGCGATCACGACGGCGGCCATCACCACGACCCCGCCGGCGACCGCCAAGCCGATGATCGTCCAGCTCTGCATGCGGCGGTCAGCATGCCGCGTAGATTCTCCGCATGCCCCCCACCCCCCACGCCCGCTCCTGCGATGTCCTGGTCGTGGGCGGAGGCCCGGCGGGGTGCGCGGCCGCGTACTGGTTGTCCGCCGCCGGCCACGACGTGGTCCTGGTCGAGCGCAAGCACTTCCCCCGCGAGAAGACCTGCGGTGACGGGCTCACCCCCCGCTCGGTCCGCCAGCTCGAGGAGATGGGCATGGCCGACGAGCTGGCCGGCGCCGGCCACAGATACCAGGGGCTGCGCGCCCACGGCTTCGGCCAGACGCTCGAGTTGGCGTGGCCGAGCCACCCCGACCTGCCCGAGTACGGCTACGTGATCACGCGCCACGATCTCGATGCCCTGGTCGCGGCGCGGGCCGCCAAGGCCGGCGCAACGGTCTGGGAGGGGGCGGACGCCGTCGCGCCGCTGCTCCAGGCCGGGCTGGTGCGCGGGGCGCTCATCCAGAGCAAGGACGACCCCGACGCGTCGCCGGTCGAGGTGCGTGCCCGGTACGTCATCGCCGCCGACGGCGCCAACTCGCGCTTCGGCCGGAGCCTGGGCACCGTCCGGGACCGCACGTACCCGCTCGGCATGGCGCTGCGCGGCTACTGGAGCTCGCCCCTCTCCGACGAGCCCTGGATCGACAGCTGGCTCGACATCGCCGATCGGGACGGCAACGTCCTGCCCGGCTACGGCTGGGTCTTCCCCCTCGGCGACGGACGCGTGAACGTCGGGATCGGGCTGCTCTCCACCTTCAACCAGTGGAAGGAGGTCAACACCACCCACCTCCTCGAGAGCTTCGTCGAGTACGTGCCGGCCCGCTGGGGCCTCCGCCCCGAGACGCGCTGCGGCCCGCCAACGGGCGGGCGCCTCCCGATGGGCCTCGCCGTCCGGCCCCACGCCGGGCCGACCTACCTGGTGGCCGGCGACGCCGGCGGGACCATCAACCCCTTCAACGGGGAAGGCATCGCCTACGCCTATGAGACCGGGCGGCTGGCGGCCGACGCCGTGCACGTGGCGCTCGCCAGCGGCGACGGCCTGGCGCTGAAGAGCTACGAGCAGCAACTCGAGGAGCGCTACGCCCTCTACTTCAAGGTCGCCCGCGCCTTCGTCGCCCTGATCGGCCACCCGCGGGCGATGCGGCTGCTGGTCACGACCGGGATGCAGAGCAGGACGCTCATGGAGTGGGTCCTGCGGATCATGTCCAACTCCCTGCGCCCCGACGAGCTGGGACCGGCCGAAGCTGCCTACCGGGCGCTGGCCACGATCGCCCGCCTCGTCCCGGAAGCCGCCTGAGGCCGTGAGCAGCGAGGGACCCGTGAGTCCTGCCGCAGCGGCGACGCCTCGCGCCGAGCGTCGCCCGGCAGCGCTTCTCAAGGAGGGTCTCCGGCGGTACCGGGCCGCCGACCCGGAGGGGAACGCCTGGCACCGGGGCGTGCGCATGGCGGTGGTGCAGCCTGCGGTGTTCGCCTTCACCTTCAAGGTGATCGGCAACCCCCAGGTCGCCATCTTCGGGGCCTTCGGCGTCGTCGCCCTCCTCCTGTTCGTGGACTTCTCCGGTGACCGCACGGCCCGCGTCGCGAGCTATGTGATGCTGGCGCTGACCGGGCTCCCGCTGATCGCCCTCGGCACGCTGTGCTCGAGGAACGAGGCCCTGGCGGTCATCTCGATGGCGATCGTCGGCTTCGCGATCCTGTTCTCGGGGATCGTCAGCTCGTCCATCGCCTCCGCCGGCCGGGCGCTGCTGCTGGTGTTCATCCTCCCCGTGAACCTGCCGGTCCCCCTCTCGGACATCGGCGGGCGCCTCGGGGGGTGGGCCATCGCCGCGGCGGTGTCCATCCCGGTCGCCACGCTGGTGTGGCCGCCGAGGGAGCACGGGAACCTGCGCCGATTCGCCGCCGAGGTCTGCGCCGGCATCGAGGGCGTGATCACGAGCAGGGCAGCCGGCCATGGCAGGCCGGGGGACGTCGACTGCGCCGCGATGTCCGAGTCGCTCGAGGCCCTGCGCCGGGCGTTCCGCAGCACCCTCACGCGCCCGGTGGGGCTCACCACCGGGAGCCGCCTGCTCATCCGGCTCGTCGACGAGCTGGAGTGGCTCGGGGCGATCACGGCCAACCTGACCAGCGAGGAGCTCGGGCGGTGGTCGGAGCTGGCCCGGCGGACCGCCCTCGCGTCGGCCGACGTGCTCGGAGCCTGCGCCTCGGTCCTGCGCAACAGGCGCGGGTGGACCTCGGAGGCGGACGCCCTCACCGACGCCATGGTCCGCCTCGGGGAGGAGCGACGCAGGGCGATCGCCGGCACGCGGGCGCTGCTCGCCTCCCCCTCCGCCGACGAGGGGAGGGCCTGGCCCTACAGCGGCCACGAGGTGGCCTACGCGGCGTCGCTGGTCGGGTTCACCGTGGAGCGGGCGGCCCAGGCCGACGCCCGGCCCGTCGTGCGCCGCCTGCTCGGGCGGCCGGCCGCCGGAGGCGAACGCGCCCCGCTGGCGCCGGCGACCGACATCGTCGCCAGCCAGCTCGACCTCCACTCGGTGTGGCTCCACAACGCGATCCGGGGCGCCCTCGGCCTCGCGCTGGCGGTGCTCTTCGCCCAGTTGACGGGGGCGCAGCACGCCTTCTGGGTCGTGCTCGGCGCGCTGTCGATGCTCCGCTCGAACGCCCTGTCCACCGGGGCCACCGTCGTCCGCGTCCTGATCGGGACGCTGGTCGGGATCGCCGTCGGCTCGGCGCTCGTGCTCGCCATCGGCACGTCCACCGGGATCCTGTGGGGGCTCCTGCCGCCGGCGCTGTTCCTGGCCTCCCTCGCCCCCGACGTGATCTCCTTCGCCGCCGGCCAGGCGGGGTTCACCCTGGTCCTCCTGATCCTGTTCAACATCATCGC
>WQVT01000162.1 GCA_009785715.1 Acidimicrobiaceae bacterium
GCGGGCGGTTCCCCCGATCCCGCTGCCGGCGTCGAGGATGCGGTCGCGGTCGTTGATCCCGGCCAGGTCGGCGAGCTCGCTCGTGGCGATCCTGCCGGAGGTGTGGAAATCCTCGAGCGGCCCGAGGTCGGCGGGCCGGAGGTCCTCGAGAAGAATGCCCGCCCGAGCGAACGCCCGCTCGATGTTGCGCCGGGACAGGCCGGTCGAATACTGCGCTTCTACCTCAGGACGGTTCATTTCCGTGTCGTGATCCGATCGTTCAGGAGGGAGACAAGGGCGTAGACCGTCTCGGTGGCCGGAGTGGCCGTACCGGTGAGCTGGCCGAGCTCGATGAAGGAGCCGATCAGCGGCTCGACCTCCAGGGTCTGTCCGGCTTCGACGTCCTGAAGCATCGAGGTCTTGTGGTCTCCGACCTTCTCCGCCCCCTCGATCCTTTGCTCAACCGACAGGCGGAGCTCCAGGCCGAGCTTGGTCGCAATCTCGGTCGCCTCGAGCATCATCTGCCGGGCAAGGGAACGGGTCGCGGGGAAGCGACAGATCTCCGCCAGGGTGGCGCCGGTGAGCGCACTTATCGGATTGAATGCCAGATTGCCCCAGGCTTTTATCCATAGGTGCGCCCTGATGTCGGTGAGCACACGCGATTTGAATCCGGCGGCGGTCAGGGTGTGGGCGATGTCGGTCGCCCGCTCCGACCGCTGCCCGTCGAGCTCACCGACCGGGAATCGGTCGCCCTCGATCAGGCAGACGACGCCGGGCGCCCTTCTCTCCGCCGCGGGATAGGCGATCGACGCGACGATCCGGTCCGGCGGAATGTGCGCTTCGATCGCTCCGTCGGGGTCGAGTGTGTGCAGCCGATGCCCGGAGAACCGCCCGGGGAACCTCTGGAAGAACCACCAGGGCACGCCGTTTTGGAGCGGCATCACGACGGTGTCGGAGTGGTAGAGCACCCCGAGGCGGTCAGCGACCGCACCGATCTGATGGGCTTTCAGCGCCAGGATCACGAGGTCCTGGGGCCCGAATGCCGAAAGGTCGTCCGAGACCGCCAGCTCCTTGGCCACGACGCTCGAGCCATCGGGTTCGACCAACCGCAGGCCGTGCGAGCCGATGACCGAGAGGCTCTCACCACGCGCCAGCAGGCTGACCTGCTCACCTGAACGGGCCAGCCGGGCCGCCAGGAGGCCGCCGATGGCTCCGGCGCCCAAGACACAGATGCGCATCCCGCCCACTCTATGGGCGAGCGGGCCGGTTCAGGGCTGGCGACCCGGGCTACGCTTCGAGGGCGCTGGGGTCGGAAACGGAAGAAAGGTCGGATCGCAGATCAATGCCGGACAATGACTTGAGCCCGGAGTCCCTGGGTGCAGAAGGCACCGTCGCCGGCCTGCTCTCGGCTTCGAACGACCGTGCGAGTGCGACGGACCCGGCGCTGCTTACCACCGACGGTCAGGTCCTCGACCGGACAGGCCTGCTCGCCGAGGTCGGCCGCCTCGCCGATCAGCTGCGCGACGCAGGGCTCGGGCCCACTGACCGGATCGCGGTCGCGCTGCCGAACGGACCGGAGATGGCCCTGACGTTGCTGGCCGTCATGTCGGTCGGTTGTCTCGCGCCGCTCAACCCGGGCTACCGCGAGGACGAGTTCAAGTTTTACCTCGACGACCTCGAGGCACGGGCACTGATTACGTTTCCGGGTCAGCCGAAGGCGGTCTTTGCCGCCCTCCCGGAGCAGACGACGCCGATCGAGGTTCGGGGCTCGGCGTTGAGCATCGATTTCGCCGGGCCCGCGGCTTCGGCAATGGGGGAGGGTCGCGACGCATCCCGAACCCGGCCGACCCCGGACGACCAGGCGCTGGTCCTGCACACGTCAGGGACCACCTCGCGCCCCAAGATCGTCCCGCTTCGTCACCGCAATTTGACGGCTTCGGCCAGGAACATCGCGCGCTCCCTCGCGCTCGGTCCCGCCGACCGCTCCCTGAACGTGATGCCCCTGTTCCACATCCACGGCATCATGGCCGGCCTGCTGGCACCGCTGTCGGTCGGTGGATCGGTGATCGTGACGCCCGGCTTCGACGCGTTCGGGTTCCACCGCTGGGTCGACGAGTTCAAGCCCACGTACTACAGCGCCGTGCCGACCATGCACCAGATGGTCCTCGCCCGAGCGCCGGAACAGCGCCCGACCTCACTTCGATTCGTGCGCTCGTCGTCGGCGTCGCTCCCTCCCACCGTCTTCGAGAGCCTCCGCCGCCTCTTCGACGTCCCGGTCGTCGAGGCCTACGGGATGACCGAGGCGTCGCATCAGATGGCGTCGAATCCGCTCGACCGGCAGAAGGTCGGCTCGGTCGGGCTGGCCACCGGGATCGAGATCGCGATTCTCGACCCCGAGAACCAGGTCCTTCCGGCGGGCACGAGGGGGGAGGTGGCGATCAAGGGGCCGACGGTCGTCGACGGGTACGAGAACAATCCTTCCGCCAACGAGGCCGCCTTCACCGACGGGTGGTTCCGGACGGGCGGCGAAGGAAGGCTTGACGAGGAGGGCTATCTGTCCCTCACCGGGAGGCTGAAGGAACAGATCAACCGTGGCGGCGAGAAGATCTCGCCGCTCGAGATCGACGCCGTCCTGCTCGAGCATCCCGCCGTTTCCCAGGCGGTCGCCTTCGCCATACCCCACCCGAAGCTCGGGGAAGAAGTGGGCGCCGCCGTGGTCCTGCGGGAGGACCCCGGGGAGCCGGGGAAGATCGGCGAGCGCGAGCTCCGGGCACACGTCTCCGCGCACCTGGCGGCGTTCAAGGTTCCGAGGCGGATCCTGTTCCTTCCCGAGATCCCGAAGGGGCCCACCGGAAAGGTCCAGCGGATCGGCCTGGCCGAGCGACTCGGCGTGTCCGCCGACCCCTCCGAGGCCGGATCGGGCGGCTAAAGGGGCTTCATCATGCCGCTGCGACGGAACCACACCAGAAGCACGGCGCAGGAGACGGCCAAACTCCCGAATCCGAAGAGCACGAATTGCCACCAAGCCGTGATGTGGCTGGTCATCCACTCAAAATTCATTCCGAAGAACCCGGTCACGAAGCTCAGGGGAAGGAAGATGGTGGCGATCACGGTCAGCAGTTTCGCGGTCTCGTTTTGAGCGACGCTGATGTTGTTTTGCTCGAGCGCGATGACGGCAATGTTCGCCTGGAGGACGGAGGTGAGCGTGTCTCGCAGACCGATGACGTCTTCGTCGATCATCTTGAGGTGGTCGTTGACGTCACGAAAGAAGGGCATGAGCTGGGCAGGGACCTGAGGGTACGCCCCCTGTTCCACCGCGTCGAGGGGGCTGAGCAGAGGGTGCACCGCCCGGTAGAAGTCCGTGGCCTCCTGCCGTAGCTTGTAGATCCGCTCCGTCGCTGCGGTGGTGCCGCGAAAGACGGTCGACTCGACCTGTTCGACGTCGTTCTCCAGGCCGGCGACCACCGGGGTATAGTCGTCGACGATCTTGTCCAGGATGGCCCAGAGGGCGGCGACCGGTCCGGCTTTCAGGAGTTCCGGTCGGGATTCGACCTTCTGACGGGCGCTGGCCAGGTCGGCCACGCCGTGGCGTACCGTGATCAAGAAGCCGTGCGATATGAAGATGGCTACTTCTCCGAAGTCGACCTCTTCGGTGTCGTCGACGTATCGAGCGGTCCTGATAACGCCGAAGAGCACCCTCCCGCTTTCGTACTGCTCGACCTTGGGGCGAAGATGTGGGGCCTGGGCGTCTTCGACGGCAAGATCGTGGAGCCCGAAGAGGTTCTGGACCCGTGCCATCTCGGCGAGGTCCGGCTCCACGAGCGCGATCCAGACAAACCCCGGCTCGTCTCGACGGTAAATCTCCGCCGCCGCGTCAAGATCGAGTGGTTCGTCCCACCCTCGCTGGCCGTCAACGTAATGGGCGCAATCGGCGATCACCTGGATCCTCCTCGGATGGCGCGACCGGATGGCCCATTGTGTCCCGTTGCTTTGGGCGCCCCGGACGAGTTGACTCGGATGGTGGCCCGATCAGACGATGGACCCGGCACCGAGGAGCGGCTCGCCTCCTATCGGGAGAAACGGGATTTCGAGACGACCCCCGAGCCGTCCGGTGTTGGGCCCGCGACGGCGCCCGAGGCCCGGCGGTTCGTGGTGCAGCGCCATCGTGCCCGGCGCCTGCACTACGACTTCCGTCTGGAGGTCGACGGGGTGCTGGCCAGCTGGGCGGTGCCGAAAGGGCCGACGCTGGACCCCGGCGTCCGGCGCGGGGCGTACCGCGTCGAGGATCACCCGTTGGAGTACATCGACTTCGAGGGCGCCATCCCGGGGGGCCAGTACGGCGGTGGAGACGTGATCGTGTGGGACCAGGGGACCTGGGAGGCGGACGAGGCCGGCGACCCACCCGACCCCGCACGGGCCCTCCGGGAGGGCGAGCTCCACCTCGATCTCCGAGGGCAGAAGCTCCTCGGTCGGTTCGTCCTGGTGCGTACCCGCACGGAGTCGAACGGGCGGGAGCAGTGGCTGCTGCTCCACAAGCACGACGACTACGCCGTGGACGGCTGGGATCCCGAGGAGCATCCGGCCTCGGTCCTGAGCGGGCGGACCAACGATGAGGTCAAGGCCGACCCGGACCGGATGTGGCGTTCCGACCTGCCCCCCGACCGGGCGGCCATCGCCCTGAAGCCCACCGCCTCGAAGCCCACCGCATCGAAAACAGCCGCCCCGGAATCGGCTGCGGGACCACAACCGGTCGTGCCCGAGGCCGCCCTGGAGGCGCTGGACCGCCTCGGGGCCGGGGGCATCTGGGAGATCTATGGCCGGGAACTCCACGTCACGAACCTCGACAAGGTGCTGTTCCCGGCGCGGGCGGGTGAGGATCCGGTGACCAAACGGGACTTCCTGCGCTACGCAGCCTCCGTCGCCCCGGTGATCCTGCCCTACCTGAACCAGCGGGCGCTGAACATGAACCGCTTCCCCAATGGCGCCGGCACCAAGGGGTTCTGGCACAAGGCGCTCCCGGAATATGCGCCCGAGTGGCTCACCCGCTGGGAAAACGTCGATGCCGACTCGGAGGAGGCACGCTCCTACCTGGTCGTCGACGAACCCGCGGCGCTCATCTGGGTGGCCAACTACGGGGCCCTGGAATGGCACGCCTGGACATCCAGGATCGATCACCCCCGCCGACCGACCTACGCCCTGGTGGACCTCGACCCCGGCACCTCCACGAGTTGGGAGCAGCTCCTCGTCCTGGCGCGGCTCCACCGCACCGCCCTCGAACACCTCGGGGTGGCCGGACGCGCGAAGGTCACCGGCCACCACGGCATCCAGATCTGGATCCCCGTCGCCCCCGGCCCGGACTTCCAGGCGACCCGGGCGTGGACCGAGCAGCTCTCGAGGGCCATCGGCGCCGTCGTCCCGGAGCTCGTCAGCTGGAAGTGGCAGGTCAACGAGCGCAGCGGTCTGGCGCGGCTCGACTACACGCAGAACGCCATCAACAAGACGCTGGTGGCGCCCTACAGCCCTCGCCCGGCACCGGGGGCGCCGGTGTCGGCGCCGATCGGGTGGGACGAGCTCGACGATCCCGATCTTCGCCCCGACGGGTTCACCATCCGCAGCGTCCTGCCTCGCCTCGCCGAGCGAGGGGACCTCTTCCGACCGGTCCTCCTGGAGGAGCAGCGGCTCCCGCCGATCGCCTGACCGTCCAGCCGTACGTGCGCCCCGGGGGATTCGAACCCCCAACCTGTGGATTAAGAGTCCATTGCTCTGCCGTTGAGCTAGAGGCGCTCGCCACCCGACCACCAAGTGCCGGGGCCTCGCCACTTTAGTCGACTCGGCCGCCCGGCCGACCGGGGTGGTTGGGGTGGCTGAGGGGACTCGAACCCCCGACTTCCAGGACCACAACCTGGCGCTCTAACCAACTGAGCTACAGCCACCGCGAGGCGGAACATTCTGGCACACGGCTGCCCTGCCGGTGCGGCCGGGCCCGGCCCGCGACAGACAGTGCTGGTTCCGTCGATACCGTGGGCTCATTGGCCGTGTCCAGGTGTTATTGCGCCCCGGGCGGGGTAGGCACCTGATTGACCGAGGTGGA
>WQVT01000163.1 GCA_009785715.1 Acidimicrobiaceae bacterium
CGCCGCCGTGGTCACGTCGGGCCCGTAGCGCAGGTCTTCGTCCAGGGCGGCACGCACCACCCGCTCCACGTCGGCGGGCTCCAGGCCTGCGGCAAGCAGCCCGTCGATCACCCGGTCGTGCAGGGTCACGCCCGCACGCCCGCTCCGCTCGAAGACCGCTCGACCGAATCCCAGCCGGGCGGCAGGGGCCGTAGCCGGAGACCGTCCGGTCCGGCCGTGATCCCGGTCCGCTGCGCCCACTCCGCCCGGGTCTCCGGGGCGTCGGCGCGGCGGTGGCACCCGCGGCTCTCGGTGCGGGCCAGCGCCGCGGTCGCCACGAGCGTCGACACGGTGTGCAGGTTGGTCGCCTCCACGCATGCCAGGTCGAGCGGTCCGGAGGGGGCGGCGGGCTGGGCGGCGAGCACCTCGAGGAGGTGCTCGAGGCCCTCGCCGTGGCGGACCACGCCGGCGTGGCAGGACATCGCGTCCGCCAGGAGGTCACGGCCCGCAGGATCGACCCCTTGCCCGGCTTCCGGCCCCTCGACGCCGGGTCCGACGCCGGTCGATGCCTCCGACCGACCGAGGGCCTGTCCCAGCCGCCGCCCGGCGGCGACGGCTTCGGTGAGGGAGTTGGACGCCAGGCGGTTGGCCCCGTGCACACCGGTGGCGGCGACTTCGCCGACGGCGAACAGACCATCAATCGATGTTTTGCCCACCATGTCGGCACGCACGCCTCCGCAGACATAGTGGGCGCCTGGAGCCACGGGGATGGGGTTATCGGCCGGGTCTATACCGATGGCCCGGCATGCGGCGGTGACGGTGGGGAAGTGGGCGTCGAGATGCCGGCGGCCGAGGGCCGTCGCATCCAGCCAGAGGTGGCTGGAGGAACTGGAGGTGATCCGGCGGTGCATCGCGGCCGCCACCACGTCGCGGGGCGCCAGGTCGGCCAACGGATGGACGCCCTCCATCACCCGCCTCCCGTTGGCATCGATCAGCACGGCGCCCGCTCCCCGCAGCGCTTCGGTCACGAGCGGCCGTTGCCCGCGGCCGCCCGGCTGCCACAGGACGGTGGGGTGGAACTGCACGAACTCGACGTCGGTGACCTCGGCGCCGGCCCGGGCGGCGAAGGCCATGCCGTCGCCGGTTGCGCCGGCCGGGTTGGTGGTCGTGGCGTAGGCCTGCCCGTACCCGCCGGCCGCCAGCACGACAGCGGACGCCCGGATCTCGCCGACCGCCAGCCGACCGCCCGCGGCACGGGTAGTGGCGGCCAGGAGGCCGCCGACCCGGGCACGGTCGTCGAGGAGGGCGTCGAGCGCGACCGTGTGCTCGAGGATCTCGACCTCGCTGGCGAGGAGGGCCTCGACGAGGACCCGGTGGACCTCGGCACCCGAGGCGTCGCCGCCGGCGTGGACGATCCGGTGGCGGGAGTGGCCTCCCTCGAGCCCGAGGGGGCCTGGGTCGAAACGGGCGCCGAGCACGCCGAGGCGGGCGATCTCGCCGGGCGCGGCGGCGACCAGGGTCTCGACCGCCCCTTCGTCGCAGAGGCCCGCGCCGGCCACCAGCGTGTCGCGCACGTGGAGCTCGGCGGAGTCGCCGGCGTCGAGCACGGCCGCGAGGCCTCCCTGGGCGAGGGGGGTGGAGCCGCCGCCGAGCGCGCCCTTGCAGATCAGGAGGACCCGCCGGCCCCACGCCGCGGCCTCGAGGGCGGCGCTCATGCCGGCGGCGCCAGAGCCGATGACGATGACGTCCGCCTCTCTGCTCCAGGTGATCGGCGCAGCGGGGAGGGTCCGCAGCGGGCTCCCGGTCACCCGGCCGACCGTCATTCTCCCGACCTCGAGGGGGTGCCGACGGCGATCATCGCCTCGACGGCACGCCGCGCCCGGGCGGCGATGTCGGCGGGCACGTCCACCTCGGTGGTGCCGTCGGTCAGGCAACGGGTCAGGACCTCGGGCGTGGTCATCTTCATGTACCGGCACTCGGCGGCGGCGTTGACGGGCTCCCAGATCACCAGGGGATTTGTCTTCCGTAGCTGGTGGAGCATGCCGGTCTCGGTGGCGACGAGCACCTTGTCCGCCGTGGTGGTGCGAGCGGCGTCGAGCATGCCGCCGGTGGAGAGCACCCGGGTGCGCTCCGCCGGCAGGTCGCCGGTGCCCGCCAGCCAGAGCGCCGAGGTCGTGCAGCCGCACTCGGGGTGGATGAAGAGTTCGGCGTCAGGGTCGGCGGCCGCCTTCGCGCGCAGGTCGGCGGGGGTGATGCCGGCGTGCACATGGCATTCGCCGAGCCACAGGTGGATGTTCGTGCGGCCCGTGGCGCGCTGGACGTGAGCGCCGAGGAACTGGTCGGGGAGGAACAGGATCTCCCGGTCGTCGGGGAGCGAGGACACGATCTCGACGGCGTTGGCGGAGGTGCAGCAGAGATCGGACTCGGCTTTGACCTCCGCGCTGGTGTTCACGTATGCGACCACCGCGGCGCCGGGGTGCTCCGCCTTCCAGGCCCGGAGCTGGTCCGCCGTGATGCTGTCCGACAGCGAGCACCCCGCCCGCGGGTCGGGGATCAGCACGGTCCGCTCGGGCGCCAGGATCTTGGCGGTCTCGGCCATGAAGTACACGCCGGCGAAGACGATCGTCGAGGCGTCGCTCGCCGCCGCCAGGCGCGAGAGGGCGAGCGAGTCTCCGACATGGTCGGCGACGTCCTGGATCTCCGGCGGCTGGTAGTTGTGCGCCAGGATCACCGCGTCGCGCCCGGCGGCCAGCCGGCGGATCTCCTCCGCCCAAGCTTCGCTCGTCGTGCCTTGGATCGTGCTGCGCGGGGTGGACACCGACGTACCTCCTCGTCCCCTCAGGACCCGTTCCCGGGTTTTCGCCCATCAGGCGAAAACCGGTGGATGCGCACGTTAGCATGGGTTCGTGGCCTCGCGTCAAGAAAAGTTGGTGGGCTCGGCGCCCGTCGATGACCCGCAGCCCCTCGACGCCTCCGCCGCCGATGAGCCGCCGGCCCCAGAAGGCCTCCAGGCCGAGCAGGAGCTGACAGCCGCCCAGGAGGCGGCAGAACCGTCCGAGGGTGCCGACTCCGCAACGCCGGCCCGCAAGGGTGGGCACTTTCGCCACGAGGTCCTCGCCGTCGTGTTCCAGGTCCGTGACAAGCGTCTCCACGTACTGATGTGGCAGCGCGCCCAGGCCCCCTTCGAGGGTCGATGGGCGCTGCCCGGAGGCCCACTCGGTGCCGACGAGCGCCTCGGCACCTCGCTCGGCCGGCATCTCGCCGCCAAGGTCGACCTCACCGACGTCGATCATCTCGAGCAGCTCGAAACCCGCAGCGACCCCGACCGCGATCCCCGCGAGCGCGAGGTCGCCACCGCCTACCTGGCGCTCATCTCGACCGAGCTCGATCCCGCGATCCCCGCCGACACCGCCTGGCATCCGGTGGAGTCGCTGCCACCGAGCGCCTTCGACCACGCATCGATCATCCAGTCCGCCCGGGAGCGCCTGCGGGCCAAGCTCACCTACACCAACGCCGGGTTCGCCCTCGCCCCGCCGACGTTCACGATCGCCGAGTTGCGGGACATCTACGCGGCGTGCATCGGGCACCCGGTGGCGGCCACCAACCTGCAGCGGGTCCTCACCCGGCGGGGGGTCATCGAACCGACCCGGGGCACCGTCCAGCGTGGGACGGCGGGCGGGCGCCCGGCGGCGCTGTACCGCTTCGCCCGCTCCTCGCTGGTCGTCACCGACCCCTTCGCCGTCTTCCGCCCCCCGGCCGCCGGCGCCGTCTCGCTCTGACCACACCTCGTCCTGAGCGCCCCGGGTCAGCCCGTTGGTGGGAACCGGCGGGCATCGCCGCCCTGGGCAAGGATCACCCGCGTGGCACGGTCCCAGGTGAGGTAGTTCCAGGCCCAGTTGACGAACACCACGATCCGGTTGCGGAAGCCCACCAGGAACCACAGGTGGACGGTCAGCCAGGCCATCCAACCCACCGTCCCGGAAAGCACGAAGCCGCCGGGCAGATCGGCCACCGCCGCCCGCCTGCCGATCGTGGCCATGCTTCCATGGTTGTGGTAGTGGAATGGGCGGGTGCGCTTGCCGGCGTGCCGCCGGGCGATGTTGCGGGCGACGTGCTTTCCGCCCTGGATCGCGACCTGTGCCACCTGCGGGAGTGGCTCGCCGCCGGGGCCGGATCCGGACGCCAGATCCCCGATGACGAACACCTCGGGGTGGCCGGGCAGCGACAGGTCGGCTTCGACAGCCAGGGTTCCTCCGCGACCCCGCTCGACTGGGATCGAGCCGGCCAGCGGGTTGGCCCGAACCCCGGCCGTCCAGACCACGGTCGAGGCGTCCATCCTCTCGCCGCCCTCCAGGTCGACGCCGCGTTCACCCACCCGGGTGAGCCTGGTCTCCAGACGCACGTCCACCCCCTTGCGCCGGAGGGTTTCCAGCGCCGCTTGCTGGGAGTGCTCGGAGAAACCCGGAAGGAGATGATCGGAGAGCTCGACCAGGACGACCCTCGCCTCCGACACATCGAGGTGGCGAAAGTCCCCCGCCAGGTTGCGTTCGATCAGTTCGGCCAGGGCGCCCGCCAGTTCGACGCCGGTGGGCCCGCCGCCGATGAGCACGGTGGTCAGCGTCCCGGGGGTGCCGTCGGATCGGTCGGAGTCGGCCGCCTCGAACGTCGAGAGGATGTGGTTGCGCAGGCGCAGGGCGTCGGGAATCGTCTTCAGCGGGAAGGCGTGCTCGGCGACCCCTTCGATCCCGAAGTCGCTGGCACTGCTCCCGGCGGCCAGCACCAGATAGTCGTAGTGCATCCGCTCCTCGCCGATGACCACCGCCTTGGCGTCGAGATCGACGCCCGTCACCGTCCCGAGCCTCACCGCGATGTTCGGGAACCGGCCATAGATAGACCTGATGGGATGGGCGATGTCGTCGGACCCGAGGCCGGCGGTCGCCACCTGGTACAGCAATGGCCAGAAACCGTGATAGTTGTCGCGGTCGATCACGGTGACCTCGACCGGCAGACGGGCCAGCCGGAGGGCGGCGTTGAGACCGCCGAATCCGGAGCCGACGACGACGACTCGGGCACGCACGGACATCCCTCGCCTCTACCCGCGCCCGGCTGGGGGAAACCGCACTCGGCTCGGAAGCGAGACCAGTAAGGATCTCACGCGGAGTATCGTTAATAGCTCGGCAAAGGGCCGCGGTGGACGGGAACGCATCATGACAGACGAGACTCAACTGGCTGACGAGGCGTCCTTTGCCGACCTCGGGCTACGCAGCGAACTCGTCGCCACGCTGGCGGAACTCGGGTACGAAGAGCCCACCCCGATCCAGCGCGAGGCGATCCCGGTGCTGCTGTCGGGCCACGACCTGCTCGGACAGGCAGCAACCGGGACCGGGAAGACCGCGGCCTTCGCCCTCCCGGCGTTGCAGCGGATCCAGAGCGCCGCGCCGTCGGGTGAGCCGAGCACCCTGATCCTCGTGCCGACCCGCGAGCTCGCCATCCAGGTTTCACAGGCCATCCACCGCTACGGCCGCCGGCTCGGCGCCAGCGTCGTCCCCATCTACGGCGGGCAACCGATCGGGCGGCAGCTGCGCGCCCTCGACGGCGGGGTGAACGTCGTGGTTGCGACCCCGGGCCGCGCGCTCGATCACCTCGGCCGCGGCACGTTGCGGCTCTCCGGTCTCGAGATGATGGTGCTCGACGAGGCGGACGAGATGCTCGATATGGGCTTCGCCGAGGACCTCGAGGCGATCTTCGCCGAGGCGCCCGAAGCCCGCCAGACGGTTCTCTTCTCGGCCACCATGCCGTCGCGCATCTCTTCGATCGCCGATCAGCACCTGCGCGACCCGGTTCGCATCCGGATCCGCGAGGAGGCCCAGGCCTCGGGCGAGACCCCCCTCGTCCGCCAGACCGCCTACGTGGTGCAGCGTGCCTACAAGCCCGCCGTTCTCGGGCGGGTGCTCGACGTCGAGTCCCCGACGGCCGCCCTGGTCTTCTGCCGCACCCGGGAGGAAGTCGACCAGCTGACCGAGACGCTGAACGGCCGCGGCTACCGCGCCGAGGCGCTGCACGGCGGGATGGGCCA
>WQVT01000164.1 GCA_009785715.1 Acidimicrobiaceae bacterium
AGGAGCCGGTCTCCAGCGCTGATGCCGGGGCTCAGACGCCGGGCCGCCCGGCGAGGGCGCGCCGGCAGACCTCTTCGAGCGACTCGGGGGCGAGGTCCTCCTTGGCCACGAATGCCGCCGCACCGCAGCGCCCGGCTTCGGGGGGCAACTCGTGGGCCGGGGTGTTGGAAATGAGGATCACGACGGTGCCCGGCTGGCTGGAGGTGATCAGCCGGGTCGCCTCTGCGCCGTTCATGCCCCCCGGGAGATGGACGTCCATCAGCACGACGCTCGGATCCAGGCTGTCTGCAAGGGTGATGGCGCCTTCGGCGGACTCCGCCTCGCCCACCAACTCGAAGCCCGGGATCTGGGAGATGAGGACGCGGGCGACACGGCGAAAGACGACTTGGTCGTCCACGAGCAGGATCCTGACGTCGGAGGTGGCGGTGCTGATCACGGTTGCCTCAAGGGAACGGTAGCGACGATGACCACGGGGCGTGATCCGTCGTGCGTATTCGTGCCCGTTCGGGTGGACGGATGTGCGCCGGTGTTCGTGGATCCATCTGCGCCGCTGCCGGCGGACGCGTCCGCCCGGGTGTCCGTGGGCCCGTCCGCCCCGCCGCCGGCCGACCCGTCCGCCCCACTGCCGGCCGACCCGTCCGCCCCACTGCCGGCGGACCCGTCCGCCCCGGTGCCGGCGGGCGGGTCGATGCGGAGGGAGCCACCCAGGGCCTCCAAGCGATCGCGGATCGCCCGTCGGGTTCCTTCCTCGGGGGCGGCGGGGAGAGCCATGGTGGCGGTCGCCACCTCTGCGTCAGAGGCAAGAAGCACCAACGGTTGCGGGTCGCGGCCGATACGGCCCGCCGCGGCGGTCTCTTCCAGCGCCTGCGTGCAGGCGAAGTACAGCGCCGCTTCGGCGGCCGGCTGGCGGTGGAGCGGACGCAGGTCGCCCTCGACCGCGACCTGCCGTCCAGGGGATCGGCGGTCCACCCACGCCTGCAGGGCGACCTCGAGACCGGAGTCGGTGAGCAGCGCCGGAAAGATGCCCCGGGCCATCTCGCGCAGCGCCTCCAGCGCCCCGGTGGCCTCCCGTTGCGCGTCCTCCAGGTGGCTGTCGCCTCGTGTTCCACCCTTGGTGGCGATGCGGAACTCGTCGAGGTCCTGGCCGACGGCCGAGATTCTCGGTATGACGGTTGCGGTCAGCCGGGACCAGGTGCGCTGCTGCTCGTGGCGGCGGGCGTCGACCAGGCGGCGCCGGCTGGCCTGCAGCTCCTGGGTCTGCTCGGCGACTTCGGCCACCCGCCGGCGCAGCTCGACGGTCAGGCGAACGGTGGCGAGCGCGACGCCGGCGGGCGCGGCCAGATCGTGGAGCGCCCGCTGATCGGCCGCGTTCAGCTCGGCGCCGTCCAGGCCGACCCCGAGCTCGCCCACGATGTCCCCCTGGTGCTGAACCTCGACCGTGACGTCACCGGCCGAACCGGTGTCGCCGGCACCCGGCGTCCACGTCCGGCGCCATTGCCGCCCGTCGGCCAGCCAGACGCTGACCTCACCCCGATCGCTGTGCACGGAGCGGGCGGCCGTCTCGGCCAGGCGCGGGAGCACCTCGTCCACCTCGAGGGTGGCCGCCATGCGGGTCATCAGATCCGACATCATCCGGTAGCCCTCGGCCTGGCGTCCGTGCGCCATCCGGTCGACGGTCGCGGCGAGGGAGGGACGGACGAGCGGCAGCAGGACGGCCACGACGATTGCCGCCGGGAGCAGCACCCACCAGATCGGCCGGCCCGTGTTCCCGCTCAGGGCGGCATAGGCGCCTCCTGCGCCGGCGAAGACCGCGAACGCCAGGGCGAAGCTGACCAGCTCCACCACGAGCGGCGGACCCCAGCCGTAGCGGCCGAGGCGCTTCACCGCAGCACCATTTCCCGCTCATCCGGCCCGCGCGAGGGGATGGCCACCCGTCCCCGTACGGTCGTCCCGTGGCCGGGCGCGGATTCCACGGTGACGGTGCCACCGAGGACCGCGAGGCGGCTCACCAGGTTTTCGAGCCCGCTGCCCTCGCCTAGCGCGGTGGGATCGAACCCGATCCCGTCGTCGCGGACCGAGAACTCGAACCCGCCCTCGTAGCGGCTGTCCGGCTCGAAGGCGTCGAGCTGGACGTCCAGCCGGGTGGCCCGGGCGTGCTTGGCGGCGTTCTGGACCGCCTCGAGCGCGCAGAAGTACACGGCCGCCTCGACATCGAGCGGGGCCCGGGCGTCGGTGCGGTCGAGGACGACGACCTCCATGCCGGCTCGGCGCAGGGGTGCAGCCGTGGCGTCGAGGGCCGGGCCGGGACCCCGGTCGACGAGGACGGCGGGAAGACCGCCACCGCACAGACGCTCCAGGTTGTCGGTGGTCGATACGGTCATCGACGCGAGCTCGGCGACCGCATCGTCGACTTCCACGTGTGCCTCCCCCTGAGCCCTGCCGGCGTCGGGTGCGTTGCCGGCGCCCGCCGAGTGGGCGTGCGCCCTCGCCAGGAGTGTGCGGACCATGATCAGGATCGCCACGAGCTCTTGTTGGGCACCGTCGTGGATGTTCCGCTCCAGGCCGCGGCGTTCGGTGTCCTGCGCCGCCACCAGGGCCCGCAGCGAGCGACGAAGCTCCTCGGCGCCCGCCTCGAGCGTCTCGAGCTCCCGGGCGAGCTGGGCCGCCAGCTGCGCGTTGTGGACCAGGAGCCCGGCGTGGCCGGCCAGCTCGGCGATCAGGCGTTCCTCCTGCGGCGGCAGCGGCACCCCCGGGTGCAGGTTGAGGGCCAATCCCCCGAGGCGGCGGTCCCGGTAGGAGATGGGTTCGAAGCGGTCGGCGTCCACGCTGGCCGGCGAGATCTCCTCCGCTGCCGAGGACAGGGGAACCGTGCGCCGGCGGAAGTGGCGACCGCTCTCGGGCCAGCGGGCGACCTCGAGGAGGTGGTCGTCGACCGCGACCCACAGGCTGGCCTCCGCGGCGCGGGTCCCGACCGCCGCGGCCTGTACCAGCTCGGCGAGGCTGTTGCCGCCCTTCACCTGCGCCAGCCCGTCGGCAAGGCTGCGCACCGCCTCCGCCGGCGTGAGCACCTGCCCGAACACGACCCGGTTCGCTGCTCGTTGGAGCCGGCGGCGCAGCGGGTCGATGCCGAGCGCCACCGCCGCCATCACCAGGGCGGTCGACCACCATCCCGGGGCCAGCGTCCCCGCCACGCTGACCACCGCCACGTACCCGGCCAGCGCGCAGCCGCCGAGCGACAGGTACAACAGCGCCCGGCTGATCACGACGTCGATGTCCCAAAGCCGGTAGCGGAGGACGCCGATGAAGAGCACCACCGGGACCACGGCGAAGGCGGCCGGGAACCAGTTCTCCAGGATCCCGTCGAGATGATGGGCGCCAGCGGCCCCCGAGGTGCCGGTCAACGACACCACCCACGCCACCACCCACACCGCCGCAACGGCGGCCGAAGGCAGCAGCGCACCGCGGAGGAGCCGGCACTGCTGGCGGACCTCGCGGTCGGTCGTCTGCCGCATCCGTACCGTTGTCGCGGGGATGCCGATGACCGGGGTCAGGACGCCGAAGAAGCCGACGAAAAACGGCGGGTGGCTGACGAAGGACGAACGCCAGCAGACGACCGCGATCGCCACCGTCACGCCCGCCCCGAGGATCCATCGGAGCCGGACGGAGCGGATCGTGCCCGGGGGGAAGCGGCCGTCGGGGAAGAGGAACACGGCCCACAGGTAGGCGGTTCCCGAGATGATGTGGAACGTGTAGTGGATCGCCTGGATCGGCGGGGGCTCTCCGAGGACGTGGAAGACCTGGTGGCTCGGGCTGTTGAAGGTGGCTGCCGTGCCGAGCAGGGCGAGGATCAGCAGTTGCGGCACCCGTTCGAATGGGCGGCGGAAGAGCAGGAACCCCCCGAGCGCCAGATTGAGGAGGCTGAAAAGGGACTGGACGATGACGGTGCCGAGGCCGCCCATCAGCATCGTCCGGTCGGCGATTCGCCCCGCCAGCCGGGCCCACACTCCGTGACCCGCCGCCTCGGAGAGCAGGGCCTGACGGAATGCGGAGATGTGGTCGGCGAGCGTTGGAAGCAATCCGATCCCGAGCCAGCCCAGCAATCCCGCCAGGTACAGGGCGAACCAGGCCAGGATCAGGATCCGGACGATTGAGCGTCGCTCTGCCCCGCCGGCGAGATGACGCCCGTCCGCTTCAACCATTTCCCTGCCCACGACTCGGCCTCGCGGCCCCTCCATCTCCCGGGCTCTCACCCCACTCGGGGCGGCCCATCAATCGACTCTGATTCGCAATCGACGCTCACTCGGATCGGCAAGCGAGAGTAGTCCGCAACGTCGGGCTTTCCGCTGCGGCAGTCGCCTTCGCGTGCTTGCGTCCTCGGCAAGCGAGGGTCTCGGCGGAGGTGCGTAACCCTCAATAGACAGGTAAGGGATCCTCAAAAGGAGTGAGAGGGGTAGGGACGGGGAATAACCCCACGAATCACGTGAGCGGGGTCGCGCACGCCCCAACCGTCACCTGAGGGAAGCTCGGCCCGGAGGAGGAGGTAACAGCATGACGTGGGCTGTCAATCATCCGAATCGCCAGCAGCGTCTCGGTTCGACCACCTGGACCGCTGCCGGCGCCACGACGCGCCCCGTGCGCGTCCCCTGGGTGGGGTTCCTCATCGCCCTGCTCGGTGCCTGGGCTGGCATCGTGGCGTTCGTCGGGCCGGCATTCGGTTATGAGGCGACCGCCACCTCGACCTGGCAGTGGACCACGGCCAACTGGCTTCTTCATCTGATTCCGGGCGCCATGGCGCTGGTGGCCGGGCTGGGAATCCTTGCGTGGACCACCGACTGGGGTTCGCTCCGGGCGCGTGGGGTCCTCGCGATCGCGGCGTTGTTGGCGATCGTTGCCGGCGGTTGGCTCGTGATCGGGCCGGCGCTGTGGCCGTGGTTCCAGTCGTCGCCGGCGTACGGGCCCGCCGCCGACGCGGGCACGTCGTTCCTGCACCAGGTGGGTGCCAATCTCGGCCCGGGCCTGCTGCTCGCGATGCTGGGTGGAATGGCCCTGAAGACGGCGCTGGCCGCCCGGCGAATGGCGGGTGGGGGCGAACCGGTGGCCGGGGCCCCGGCGGCCGGCGGGACCGATACCACCGGCGTGCCCGAGGCCGGCGGGTACCCCGACCCTGCGACCGCCGACCCCGCAACCGCGGACCCGACCATGACCGACCCTGCGAGCATCCGGCCCGACCTGAACCTCTAGCGACGCCGACCCGCTTTTCCCGAGCCCCCAGGGAAGTCCGGGCGCGATCCACCCCCGCTATCCGCCCCGGATCGCGCCCTGAACTGGTCGGGAACCCGATGCCCATGCCCGCGGCCCGACTGGCGGCCCGACTGGCGGCCGGCTGGCGGCGCCGGCCGCCGGCGGCTCACAACAAGCCTTGCGCCCCCGGTCCCTCCAAATCGTCGGTCACCAGCAACGAAACCAGCTCCCCGACGAAGCTGTCCGGCTCGAGCGTCGGCCGGTAGGACTGGTATGCGGCAGCCAGGGCGAAGGGACGGTCGGTGTGGAGCCGGATGCTGCACGTCCGGCTGTCGAACGCGGTCATCGCCAGGGCCTGCAACCGGCCGTCCGAATCGTCGAGCGACCCGACGTGCCGGATCAGAAGCAGGTAATCGTGAAACGCCTCGAGTCGGGCCTCCCGATTGCGTTCGTCGCGCAACCTGGCACCGAGGGCCTGATCGATGAAGCTCGCCAACGCGATCCGTGCGAGCGTGATATTCGGGGTTTCCGGGTCGAAGCTCAACGCGCCATGGCGGGGCGGACGTCGTGATTCCCCATAAGTTGACTCTAGTCCGTGGCCGTTCCGGAGCCTTCGAAACGGAAAAGGCTCCGCTCGCCGGCTCGTGTCTTGAACGCCGAAGGCAAAGTCAGCTTTCCGCGAAACGGCCTAACCGTGCGGGTTTTTCCGTGGTCGGCGACCGGCGGATGGGACAATGCTTGCTTGCGCGAGGGCAGGGTGGCAGGGTAACCCAATGGACCTGAGCGATC
>WQVT01000165.1 GCA_009785715.1 Acidimicrobiaceae bacterium
ATGGCGGTCTCGCTCCGGGGCAGCTGTCGCACCCCGACGAATTCTGACCCCCGACCTGCCGACGAGGTGCCTCGCGGTGGTATGGTGTCCGGACCGCCGCGGGGTGGAGCAGTCTGGTAGCTCGTCGGGCTCATAACCCGAAGGTCCCGGGTTCAAATCCCGGCCCCGCCACTACAGAAGCCCTGGTCAGAGCATTGCTCGGCCAGGGCTCTTTGCTTGGGCCAGACTTCTAACGGATCTTCTAACGACTTCTAACCAGGGAGGACACAAACCTGCCGAGTCGCTCTCGCAGGCTCTCTGCCGGGTGCTCTCAGCCTGTCGGGGCTCCGCGCCAGGAGCCCCAGGCCCAGTCGCCCAACTGATCACGCCCGAAGCGGAGCTGGAACGGCCAGAAGGCCTCGAGCCGTCGGCTGTGCCAGTAGCCGACGCCCATGATGGTCCCATAGATGAGGTGGCCGACCAAGCTGACGATCAAGGTGGTGGCCGTGAGGGGGAAGAGTTGCCGGCTGTGGGGGGCGAGCAAGTCCGTGAGTACCAGACCGGTCCAGACCGGACAGACGGCGTAGGCCACGGCCATGGCGATGGTCGTGCGACGGGACCACGAGGCGGTGCCGAGGGTCGCGGCCAGGGCGAAGAAGGCGACGGCGATGCCACCGCCGTCTCCGATGTAACGCCACAGGTAGCCGACGAGGAAATCGGAGTGAGTGGCGGTCGCCCAGCCGCCCACCGATCCGAAGAAGTCGCCCCACCAGTTGGCGACATAGATGGTGGGCAGCCGGAAAGCGTCGTAACCAGCGCAGGCGAGCAGACCCCAAAGAAAGCCGGCCAGTAGGAGACGGTCGGAGTGGTGGGGTCGGGCTATTACCACGGCGGCCAGACCGATGATGAGCGGCACCAACACAGCCACTGCCACTGTGAGTAGGGACACCGACCAGAACACATGGGCGGAGATGGCCAGGACCGGTACGGATGCCACCCCTAGGTGCAGGCCTTGTCGGGCGTGCCACCCCCATCCAGCGTCAGGGCGGCTCTGGAAGATCTCGCGAAGGGCCGATGCCATGCGCCGGCGATCGGCTGCCATGGCACCGCGGCCCGTCGGGATGGGCTGACGGACAGCAGGGGCCATCTCCCCCGCCGGCCGCCTCGACTCGGGCGACGTTGGGCTTGCGGTCGGTAATGTCATGAAGAATCCTCCACAGGTGATTTGAAACTCGGTCCCGAGACGGGCTACGAGATCGATGATCACTTGGGGGTCGGCCCTCGCACAGCGGTGGAACTACGACACACGATGTGACTGCCTGGTGGTCGTAATACGTAGGGTCCTCAACCGCTTGATTACAGCAGCCCCTACCAACCGGGCGACTCAGCAGTGGAGCCGGGCGCAGCGCCGGAGGTGGCGCCGTCGGAGATCACCCGGTGGGTGGACCAGCGTGGCGGGATGAGCCTGGTCCGCCACCGCTACAAGGAGGGCGCCCACCTGATCGGTGAGCACGTCGAGGTCGTCGTCGCCGGTGGGCTGGTCGAGATCTGCCACCACGGGGTAGTGGCCGCCACGCATGTGCAAAAGGGCCAAGCCACCTTGGAGCGGTCCGGACCAGCGCCAGGCGCCCTCTCGAGCTCGCCGGCCCGCCCCGGGCCGTCGGTGACCCGTATGGCCGACGCCAACGGCTGCGTGTACTTCGCTGGCAGCCAGTACCGGGCGGTGCGGATGTGGGCTCGGCGGCCGGTCACGGTCACCCTCGTCGCCGGCTCGGTCCACAACAAGGTGGTACGAGTCCATCCGCCTGCAACGACCGCGCCAGAGAACACGGGGCGCTCTCCACCCCCAACGGCCGACCCCGGCGCAGCGCCTGGATGGTTACGCGTCAAGCAGGCCCGAACCTCAACTGTCAAGGAGGTACCGGGGCTTGATAATTAATCCGGTGATCACCTGGGCGACGAAATAGTCGGCGAGGGCACGAATCGTGCCCTGTCCAACTGAAAGGTCGTGATGCAGGCATGACGAGGACCGGTCTGGCTGGCCGACGGCGCGCGCCCCACCTCGGCAGTCTCCGTATGGCTGTCATGCTGGCAGTTGCGCTTGTGCTGCTGCCCACATTCTCGACCGGGGCAGCTGGCAGCGTCACTAGGACCGGTGGCAGCAGCAGCAGCATTGGCCACGGGGACGCCGCGGAGAGCGGTGCGGGAACCACGGGCGCGCGCACTGGCGCGACCGGCGTACTTGCGGTCAGCACGCCGGCGCTCCGCACACTGAAGGTGCGGACCTTCCCGGTGCCGACAGCTTCGAGCGGCCCGGCAGGCATCGCCGCCGGCCCGGATGGGGCGCTGTGGTTCGCCGAGCAGCGCACGAACAAGATCGGGCGCATCACCACCAAAGGCAAGTTCACCGAGTACCGCATCCCCAACAACGCCATAGGCACTGGGAACAGCGGGCCCACGTACATCGTGAGAAGCGGCACGGGAGTTTGGTTCCTGACTGACCTTGGCCAGAGCGCCTACCGCATGACACCCAACGGCAAGTACAAGCTGTACTACCGCCAGGAGTCGTACCCGGCATCCAACCTGGCGCCGAGCCGATCCGGCGGCGTCTGGCTGATGATGAACCTCGTTAACGACGCGCTCATCCTGCTCAACCCGAACGGGACGGTGAAGACCTACCCTGCCACCGACCCCGACATCCTGAGCGCGATCGCGCTGGCTCCAGGCGGCGCGGCCTGGTACAACGACGAAGGCAACTCCCTCAATTCCCTGAATGCAGCGGGCCAGGAACGCAGCTACCCGGTCTCCGCCGAGCCGGCTGACCAAATCTCCTCGATCGCCTTCTCGAGGAGCGGTACGGCCTATTACACGGCGTTCTCTCCCGGCACGAACCTGGTTCCCAGCTGCTGCGGCGCGGTCGGCTTTGTCACACGGAGCGGGACCTCGCACTTCACGCAGATCGGCGTTCGGACAAACGGTGAGGGGTTCCTGCCGCATTCGCTCATCCTCGGGCCCGGCGGCAACCTGTGGTTCGCTATCAGCTCCGACGGCGCCTTGAGCTTCAACGGAATCGCCCGGATCAACCCCAGCACGCAAAAGCTCACGGTTGCCAGCACCGGCGGCTATGTGCCCACCGCCATCGCCTTCGGGAAGGATGGCGCGCTCTGGTTCACCGACTCAATCCATAACCTCATCGCCAGAATCCCGAGCAGCGAGCTGTCGTTCTGACCGTCGAGACCGCAAGGGAGGGATGGAACCTGGGCTTACGACTTGTAAAGGCGGGAATCGCCGCGTCGAGGCATGGCCGGATCACGGTTGATCACGAAGACAGATGCTGCAAGCGCAACAGCGGCGAGACCGCGAGGCGACCGGGCACCGAGCTGCGGCAGGAGGGGAACCCTTCCCCTTGTCGGCGGAGGGCGGCGAGTCCACGATCGCTGGCAGTGGCCATTCGGCGAACACACGGTCACTGACCACTTTCTCTGTTCGGCGCACCTTTGGCGCCGGCGCATCCCATAGGAGGTTGCTTTCATGGTCCACACACCACGTCTCGTCCACGTCGCGCTTGCAGGATCCGCCGTAGCCATCGCCGGGTCCCTGCTTCTCACGGCTTCTCCCGCCGGCGCCGCCCCGGCCACGACCACGACCTACTCGGCGGTCGCTAGCTGGACCCCCGCGTCCGGGACAAACGGAGCGAACGTAGCCTTGCAGGTGACCGAGGAATCCGGTCCCACCGGCAGCTCCTTGTTCTTCTCCGTCAACGAAAGCTCCTGCACCTCGAACGGCGGATTTCGCGGTGTCAGCTACTCCTTCTCGGGCACTGCTCCGGAGATCTTCGCGGTTTCTCACAGCCTCGCCGGCGCTGTCCTTCTCTCACACGACATCCAGGGCACGCTGACCACGACCACGAGCCCGGTTTGCAACGGGACCAACCTCACCGTTGTCTCTACGACCGCCAGGGCATCCGCGTTTGGCACGTGGTTCGCTACTGGGCCGGCCCAGACGCCCTTCCCGGGAGAAGTCGCCCGCCCGGCCAATGCGGCCATACGGCTTAGCGGTCCGTCGGTGTTGGGCCTGTCCGACCTCGGGGCTCCGAACTTCGCCCAGATCAGCTCCTTCACCGCACAATAACCGAGGCCCCATCCGCATATCCGCATCTCCGGTCGGACCGCCGGTTGCCGTATCGCGTCCTGTCTATGCCCTCGGCGTCCATGTGGTCACGACCGGAGATGTGCCTTGCGAATGAGCTCGCTTTGACGCAGTAGATCGGCAAGATTGTGAGCCGCATCTTCTGTTGTCAGTCGAGGCTCATTTGTTCTCAGCGCCCGACGAACCGCGGCGCCCGCTTCTCCATGAAGGCCTTTTGCCCTTCTAGGTAGTCCTCCGACCGGAAGCACGCATCGACGAGTTGCGCCACCCTCGCCCGATCCTGCTCCTCCCGGTCCTTCTGCACCTCCCGGATGGCGGCCTTGGCCGCCCGAAGGGTGAGCGGCGCGTTGGCGGCGATCGTCTTCGCGAGATCGGTCACCGACTCCTCGAGCGAAGCTATCGGTACCACCCGGTTGACCAACCCCATCCTGAGCCCCTCCTCGGCCGAGAACCGCCGTGCGGAGAAGAGCACCTCTGCCGCCCAGGACGGCCCGATCACGTTCATCAACCGCTGCACCCCTTCCATCCCATATCCAAGCCCGAGCCGGCCGGCGGGGATGGCGAACTGTGCGTTGTCGGCGGCAATCCGAATGTCGGCTTGAAGGGCCGTATTCAAGCCTCCGCCGATGCAGTAGCCCATGATCATGGCGATGATCGGCTTCGAGAATGCCTCCCAGGCATCGTGCGCCTCGTGTCCGATCGCGTCGTACTCTGCCCGTGCTTCGGGCGAGGTGCGTCGCTCGCCGAACTCCGAGATGTCGGCGCCGGAGACGAACGCCCGATCGCCGGCGCCGCGGATCACGAGCACCCCGACCTCGGGGTCGGCCTCGAAGGCGGCGAGCGCCTTCGGGAGGGCGGTGAGCATGCTGACCCCCAGGGCGTTGTGTCGGGCCGGGTTGCTGAAGGTGAGCCAACCGACGCCGTCAACGGTCGCAGTCTCGATCGTCCCGACCTTCGGTTGTTCCCGGTCATCAGGCATCGGCGGTGTCCTCCTCGGTCGACCAGATACGACGAGCCTAGGGGCTCGGTCGGAGCGCCCGGAGGCCCGGCTAGGCTCCGCTGGGTACAGCAACGGGGGTTCGCATGGCTGCAGGCAATGGCTCAGGCCCTGATAGTTCGGCTCGGGCACCGCTCTCCGATGTCCGCGTCCTCGATCTGACGCTCGCCCGCGCCGGGCCGTCGGCGGTCCGCCAGCTCGCCGACTGGGGCGCCGACGTGATCCGGGTTGAGCCGCCCCCTGCCGTGAGCGACAACAGCAGCACCGAGACGAACCGCCACGATTCCGACTACCAGAACCTGCACCGCAACAAGCGGGCCATCGCGCTGGATCTGAAGTCCGAAGAGGGGCATCGGATCATGCTCGAATTGGTGCGAGGGGCCGATGTCCTCGTCGAGAACATGCGCCCCCCGGTGAAGCACCGGCTCCGCATCGACTACGAGACGCTGCGGGAGGTCAATCCACGGCTGGTCTACGCCTCCATCTCCGGGTTCGGCCAGGAGGGGCCGTACGCCGAGCGGGGGAGCGTGGATCAGATTGCTCAGGGGCTCGGCGGGCTGATGAGCGTAACCGGGCATCCCGGGCAGGGACCGCTTCGAGTCGGCATCCCGATCTCCGACCTTTCCGCCGGCCTCTACCTGGCGATCGGCATACTCGTCGCTCTTCACGACCGGGAGCGGACGGGGGAGGGCCAGTGGGTCCAGACCTCGTTGCTCGAGGCGATGATCGGCATGTTGGATTTCCAGGCGACGCGCTGGACAGTTGACGGCAAGATCGCGCCCCAGGAGGGCAACAACCACCCGACGATGATCCCCATGGGGTGCTTCGCGGCAAAGGACGGCTTCGTCAACGTCGCCGCTCCTCGC
>WQVT01000166.1 GCA_009785715.1 Acidimicrobiaceae bacterium
CCCGCAGCCCACGTACACGGTGCCGGCGCTTGGCGGCCGGACGATCGCCGACGCCGCCGCCCTCCTCCGCCGCAGCCACCTCGACCTGGTCGTCTCCGGACGCGCCTATGACCCCACGGCCCCCGTGGGCCGGGTGCTCACTCAGCACCCGGCGGGCGGGCGGCTCACGTCCGGAGAGCCGGTCGACGTCGTGGTGTCCGAGGGGCCCAGGCCGGTGGCCGTGCCGGCCCTGGGCGGCAAAACCCTCGCGGACGCGACCGCCGCCCTCTCCGCCGCCGACCTCCGGGTCGGCGCCGTGACGAAGACCACGAGCATGACGGTCCCGGACGGATCGGTGATCAAGGCCATGCCGGCGGGCGGGACCCTCCTACCCCGATCGAGCGTGGCCCTCGTGATCTCGACCGGGAAGCCCACCGTCGTGGTGCCGAAGCTTGCCGGGGCCGATGCCGGCTCCTTCGCGGGTGCCTCGACGGCGCTCCACGCCTTCGGGCTGCCCGCCACGCAGACCAATCAGTACTCGAACGACGTCCCCAAGGGCCAGGTGATCGTCACCAACCCGGCGCCCGGGGTCACCGTCACGGTCGGAACCCCGATCGACGTCGAGGTTTCGCTCGGTCCGCACCTGGTCGTCGTGCCCAACGTCTACGGCGACTCGGTCACCACGGCCGCCGAGACGCTGGGTGCCAGCGGATTCAGCGTAAGCAGCGTCAACGGCTCGCCGCTCGGCGCGGTGACCTCGACCTTCCCGGCCATGGGCCAGTCGATCCTCTACGGCTCGTCGGTCACGCTCACCACCGGTTGAACGGCTCCGGTTGAAAAGCTCCGGCTGAAGAAGCTGCTACTCGGTCATGTCCAGCAGCCGCTGGCCCATCTCGGCGGCCACCGCCGCTGCCGCGGGGTCCGAGACCGGACCGAGGGCGCCGGGGGCCTGAAGGGCCAGCAGCTTGGCGATGTCGCCGTCTACCTTGATCCGCCCGCTCATGAAGGCCTGCATGGCAGCCGCGGGGTCCCGCTCCACCAGCAGGGCGCGGGCCACGTCATAGTCCAGGGTGATCGTGACGTCCGGGTCCTCGAGATGGCCGAGATCGATGTCCAGCAGCCCGGAGGTGGTGTCGACGTGGGCGTTGATGGTGCCCTCGCCGAACGGCGCGTTGCGGACGATCTGGTTCACCCGAACCGCCACCGGGAGGGAATGGGCTCGTTCGGCGTACTCGGCGCGCAGGGCTCGGGCCGCAGCCACCCACTCGTCGCTCAGGAAAGCGTATTTGGCCACCAGTTCGTCCCTTTCCCCAACTTCTGCGCCGCACTGACCTCGACAAATGGCCGACAGGACCGTAGCGCGGCCCGCCTAGCATGACGTCCCATGGCCCCCCGGATCACCACTGCGGAGGTCGCCCACGTCGCCCGCCTGGCCCGTCTGGCGCTGACCGAGAGCGAGCTCGAGACCTTCACCGGTCAGCTCGCCGCCGTTCTCGATCACGCCGCAGACGTGGAGGCGCTCGACACCACCGGCGTCCCCCCAACCGCGCACCCCCTGCCGCTCGTCAACGTGCTGCGCGACGACGTCGTCGCTCCCGTGCTCGATCGCGAGGAGGTCCTGGCCCAGGCGCCGGCGACCGAGGACCATCGCTTCCGCGTCCCGCGCATCATCGGCGAGGCGCCGTGAACGGGCACGAGAGCGCCCTGGGAGTGGCGGCGGCCGTGCGGCGGGGCGACCGCAGCGCCGCCGAGGTGCTCGAAGAGCACCTTGCCCGGATCGGCGAGGCCGAAGGCGAGATCCACGCCTTCAACACCCTCACCGAGGATGCGGCCCGGGCGGCCGCTGCCGCGGTCGACGCCACCGTGGCCGAGGGGCGGGACCCCGGGCCGCTCGCCGGCGTCCCCGTTGCCGTGAAGGACAACCTGTGCACCCGGGGCATCCGGACCACGGCCTCCTCGCGCATCCTCGAGGGATGGGTGCCTCCCTATGACGCCACCGTGGTCTCCCGGTTGGCGGCGGCGGGAGCCGTCATGGTCGGCAAGACCAACCTCGACGAGTTCGCCATGGGCTCGTCCACCGAGAACTCCGCCTTCGGGCCCACCCGAAACCCCGTCGATGTCACCCGGGTTCCCGGCGGATCGTCGGGGGGCAGCGCAGCGGCGGTGGCGGCCGGATTCGCCCCGCTCGCCCTCGGCTCGGACACCGGCGGGTCGATCCGCCAGCCGGCCGCGTTCTGCGGGGTAGTGGGCGTCAAACCCACGTACGGGGCAGTGTCGCGCTATGGGCTCATCGCCTTTGCCAGCTCCCTCGACCAGATCGGTCCGTTCGCTCACACGGTCGCGGACGCCGCCGCCCTCTACGACGTGATTGCCGGCCACGACGCGCTCGACTCCACCTCGCTTTCGGAGGCTCCGCCTGAGGCGTCGGCTCGCCTGGAGGCCGGGGTGGACGGCCTCCGGGTCGGGGTGGTCAGCGAACTGGTCTCTGCCGACGGGATGGCACCCGAGATCGCCGAACGAGCCCGCCGGGCGGCCGACGCCCTCTCCGCCGCCGGCGCCAAGGTCGATGAGGTCAGCGTGCCGGCGGCCACCTACGGGCTCTCGGCCTACTACCTCATCGCTCCGGCCGAGGCCTCGTCGAACCTGGCCCGCTACGACGGGGTTCGCTACGGGCTGCGGGTGCCGGGCGAGGACGTCACCGAGATGTACGTCCGGACCCGCACCGAAGGCTTCGGCGCCGAGGTCAAGCGGCGGATCATGCTCGGTACCTATGCGCTCTCCGCCGGCTACTACGACGCCTATTACGGCAAAGCACAGCAGGTCCGGACGCTGATCATCCGGGATTTCGAGCGTGCCTACGAGAGCTTCGACGTCCTCATCGCGCCCACCACACCGGGCACCGCCTTCAAGATCGGGGACATCGTCGATCCCCTCACGATGTACCTGAACGACGTCTGCACGATCCCGAGCAACCTGGCCGGTCACCCGGCGATGAGCGTCCCCTACGGCACGGCGTCCGACGGCTTGCCGATCGGGGTACAGGTCCTCGCCCCGGCGCTCGGCGAGAGCGTCATGTTCCAGGTGGCGGCCGCCCTCGAATCCACTGCGGGGAGTTTGTGATGACTGACACGGTTGCACGCACCGCCGGCCCGGGCACGACTGAGTGGGAGACGGTGATCGGCCTCGAGGTCCACACCGAGTTGCGCACCGCCACCAAGCTCTTCTGCGGCTGTCCCAACAGCTTCGGGGACGAGCCGAACACGAATATTTGCGCGGTGTGCATGGGCCTCCCGGGGACATTGCCCGTCCTCAACCGCACCGCGGTCGACTATGCGATGCGGATAGGCGCCGCCCTGCATTGCCGGATACAGCCCTCGATCTTCCACCGCAAGAACTACTTCTATCCGGACCAGCCCAAGGACTACCAGATCAGCCAGTACGACATCCCGATCAACACCGACGGCTGGCTCGAGTTGCCGGACGGGAAGCGAATCGGGATCGAGCGGGCCCACATGGAGGAGGACACCGGCAAGACCACGCACTTCGGCGGCGGCGGCCGAATCGCCGGGGCCGACCACTCGCTCGTGGACTACAACCGGGCGGGGGTCCCGCTGGTCGAGATCGTGAGCCGTCCGGACCTGCGCAGCGCCGAGGAGGCGCGGGCCTATGTGGACGAGTTGCGGGCCATCCTCGTCGCCAGCGGGGCGTCGGACGGGAAGATGGAGGAGGGCTCGCTGCGGGTGGACGCCAACGTGTCGGTACGCCCGGTCGGGTCGCCGACGTTCGGGACGCGCTGCGAGATCAAGAACATGAACTCGTTGCGAAGCCTGGGTCGCGCCATCGACTACGAGGTCGCCCGCCAGATCTCGCTCCTGGAGGGCGGTGGGACGGTTGAGCAGGAGACCCGGCACTGGGACGAGAACACGGGCCGGACGAGCACCATGCGCTCGAAGGAGGAGGCGGAGGACTACCGCTACTTCCCCGAGCCCGACCTCGTGCCCCTCGACCCTCCTCAGGAATGGATCGCGCTGGTGTCGGACGGGCTGCCGGCGATGCCAGCCGACCGGCGCGCCAAGGTGGCGGCCGCCGCCGGGCTCGCACCCGACTCTGACGCCGTGGTGACGGTCGTCCGCCTCGACCTCGACCCCCTGGTGGATGCGGCGGTGGCCGCCGGCGTGGATGCAGGTCTCGCGGTGCGCCGGCTCGCCAACGAAGTCGCCGCCTCGATCGAGTCGGTGCCCGCTCTCGACGTCGACGCCTTCGTGTCGTTGCTCGGCATGGAGGGGCGGGGCGAATTGACGACCGCACAGGCCCGCACCGTCCTCCGCACCCTGCTGGCCGACGGTGGCGACCCGGTGGCGATCGCCAAGTCCCTTGGCTTCGAGGCCCTCGGAGCCGACGCCCTCGGCCAGGCCGTCGACGCCGCCATCGCCGGCAACCCCGCCGAGTGGGAGCGGTACGTGGGCGGGGAGGACAAGCTGACCGGCTTCTTCATCGGCAAGATCAAAGCGGCGACGGGTGGGAACGCCGACCTGAAGGAGGCCAGCGCGCTGTTGCGCAGCCGGCGGGAAGCCGGCTAGCCCGAAGGGATCAAGAGTGCCTTCGATGACCCCAAGGTCGACACGCTCATCGAGCAGGGACTCGGGACGTCGGACCTAGGCAGCCGGAAAGCCACCTACGCCCATTCGGCCGAATATCTCGTCCAGAAGGCCTACCTGCCGTTCCTTTGCTCGGCCACGACCTGGGACATCGCCGCCAAGGGCGTGACGGGCCCGGGGCTCACGACCCAGGTCCCCGGAGGGGACGTCGGGCCAGAGGTGTTCTGGCAGGATGTGTCGATGGCCAAGTGAGCCGGCAGGTTGACTGACACTCAGCCCTAGAGGAGGCAACGCACCCGTGACCGAGTATGCCCCCGCCGAGGACCTCGCACCCCTGGACTTCTCGCCCATGTTCGAGCCCCTGCAGGTCAGGAATGTGCGGTTCAAAAACCGCTTCGTCATGCCGGGCATGGGGCGCGGCTGGAACGAGGACGGCCGCCCCCTGCAGGAGCTGACCGACTATTACTGCCGGCGGGTCGAGGGGGGCACGGCGCTGATCATCACCGAGGGCGTCGCCATCGACCACCCGACGGCCACCCAGGTGCCCCACTACGCGTGGGTCACCGACGCCACCAGGGATGCTTGGGCCGGTTGCGCCGCCGCCGTCAACGCGGCGGGTGGGGAACTGTTCCTCCAGCTGTTCCACGAAGGAGCGATCCGGGCCGAGGGCGGGGACGGGCCGTATGCGGCCTACCCGACCGTGAGCCCGTCGGGCCTGGCGCACGCCGACCGGCCCGCCGGCCGGGCGGCCACGACCGAGGAGCTCGGCGAGATCCGTGACGGCTACGTGCGCAGCGCCCTAATCGCCCAGCATGTCGGGGCGTCGGGCGTGGAAGTGCACAGCGCCCATGGGTACTTCCTCGACCAATTCCTCTGGGCGGAGACCAACCGTCGCACCGACGGCTACGGCGGCGACGACATCAGGGACCGTGTGCGCTTCCCGGCGGAGATCGTTGCCGCGATCCGGGACGCGGTGGGCCCCGACTTCGTGATCTCCTTGCGCTTCTCGCAATGGAAGGAGGTCAACTACGAGGCAAAGATCGCCCCGACGCCGGCTGAGCTGGAGACGATGATCCGCATCCTCGACGAGGCAGGCGTCGACCTCTTCCACGCCTCGGTCCGCCGCTTCTGGATCCCTGAGTGGCCGGGATCGGACTGGAGCCTCGCCGGCTGGGTGAAGTCCTTTACCGACAAGCCGGTGATCGCCGTCGGCAGCGTCGGCTTCGACCTCGACGTCATGGAGAGCCTCCTCAATCGCACGGAGGCCAACTTCACCGGCGAGAGTGGGTTCCGGGAGCTCGTACGCCGCTTCGACGACGGCCAGTTCGACATGGTCTCCATCGGGCGTGGCCAGATCGGCGACGCCCGGTTCGTCGAGAAGCTGCGCGAGGGGCGCTGGATGGATATCCG
>WQVT01000167.1 GCA_009785715.1 Acidimicrobiaceae bacterium
CCCGGTGCCCGAGAGGAGGTCGTCGGGAAGGGAGTAGCCGCTGAAGCCCTCGAGCATGCAGATCATCAGCAGCGTCAGCCCGATGATCCAGTTCAGCTCGCGGGGCTTGCGGAAGGCGCCCGTGAAGAACACGCGGCAGAGGTGGAAGGCGATGGCGGCCAGGAAGACGATGGCCGCCCAGTGGTGGACCTGGCGCATGACGAGGCCGCCGCGCACGTCGAACGACAGATTGATGACCGACCGGTAGGCCTCGGACATGTGTTGCCCGACGAGCGGCAGGTAGCAGTACTGGCCCCTGGTGCAGGTGTAGACGACGTCGGTCGACGAGGGAACGTAGAACAGCGCCAGGTAGATGCCGGTGACCAGCAGGATCACGAAGCTGTACATGGCGATCTCGCCGACCATGAACGACCAGTGGTCGGGGAAGATGTGATCGAGCGCCTTCTGCGTCCAGCTCGAGCTGCCGAGACGGTCGTCGATGAAGTCGAAGCCGGCGCCTTCCACCGCCTGGCGCTTCTGCATTGCCAACCGCTCGCTGGTCGTGCTCATGCTCGGTCGCTCATCCTCGTTGCCAGAATCCCGGTCCCACAGGTTCGTGATAGTCGCTCTGGGCGATCAGGTACCCATCTTTATCCACAGCGAGTGGTAGCTGGGGCAACGAACGCGAAGCGGGACCGAAAACGGGCTTGCAGTCCAGGAGTACGTCAAAGGTCGATTGATGGCAGGGACAGACCAGCTGGTGGGACTCGACGTTGTACAGGCTCGCCGGGCAACCGGCGTGGGTGCAGATCTTCGAGAAGGCCACGAGCCCGCCGATGTTCCAGCCCTCACGGCCCCGTTGAATCTCGAAGGGGGCATTGCCCAGGTTGATCAGCACCGTGGCCGACATCGGCGCCGACATTCGCCCCTCCGGGAACACGGTGATGATCCCGTTGACGAGGATGTCGGACGGCTTGATGCGGGTGCCGTCCTGGCTGACCAGGTGCGCCCCGGTGAACCAGCCGCTCGAGAAGAGCGTCCTCTTTGGCCTCGGGCCGAGGGAGGCAATCGGGAAGAGCGTAGCCAGGCCGAAGACGCCGGCCACGGGCAGGAGGACCTTCAGCAGGAACGGCCGGCGGGCCATCGGCTCGACGGCCCTGCTGAACGACGTCACCAGCTCGTTGCGGGCGACGTCGCCCGAACCGCCCTGGTGCTCGCGGTGGGCGGTGACCTCATGGCCGGGCAACAGGTCCCGGGCCCAGAGGACCAGTCCGACGCCGATGCCGCCGAAGCCGAAGGCGAGAAAGGCACCGAGGATCTGCGACTGGAAGCCGGCGACGATGTAGCTGACCGCCAGGCCGAGACCGGAGAGCAGGGTGATCATGAAGCAGAAGGCGACGCGCAGCTCCGCGCGGCGGGCCCCCTTCGGGTCGTCCCGGTACCGCCACCAGTCGAGGTCCTGGTTCTTCGGGACGTCCTCAGGCCAGGGACCGGTGGGCGGGATGTAGAAGTGCGAGCGATGCCAGGGACCGCTGGTCGGCTCGTCGGGCGGCAGATCGTACGCTTCGCCGTGCCCGTGGCCCCCTCCGTCGCCACCCGGCAGGCCGCGGGGTTCGGTCCCGGTCCGCGCCCCGGTCTCCTCGACCGTCCCCGCGCCACCGTCGGGTCGGGAGCGTTCCTCCTCGCCGGCGAGCGACCCCTGGTCGGAAGGGCGGGGCGTGGGATCGTTCGTGGTCGTCATCCGCGATTCCCCATCAAGCGCGAGGCTACGAGCAAGGCCCCGAGTCCGATGACGATTCCGACGAAGCCTTCGCCGATCGGCCCGAAGTGACCGATCCCGAGCCCGCCGGGTTCGGCCGGATAGTGGAGGGACTGGACGTACTGGGCGATCGCCGACGCCTGCCGATCGGTCAACTGGTTGTTGCCGAAGATCGGCATCGGCTTGGGACCGATCCGGATGGCCTCCATCACCTCGGTGATGCTCGCGTTGTGCAGGCTCGGGACGATGTTGCCCTTGGAGAGCATGCCGCCGGAGCCGGCGGCGTGGTGGCACTGGGCGCAGTTGGTCGAGAAGAACTGCTGGCCCTCGCTGAGCGTCACGCAGCCTGCCGGGGGCCGGCTCGCATTTGCCTGAACCGACGGGCTGCAGAGGGGAATCACCGTCGGGATGGTCGGGCCCTGAACGTCGACGTTGTTGATCTTCGGCAGCGCGTTGATGTAGGCGTCGAGCTGAATGATCTCTTCCCTGGTGAAGTAGGGATGGTGCCGCAGCGGCTCGTCGTGCGGGTTGTTGAGCGGCATGCGCCCGGTCGTCAGGTAGAAGTCGGCCGCCGCCGCACCGACGCTGATCAACGAAGGAGAGCCGTTGTTGCCGCCGACCCCGTTCACGCCGTGACAACTCTGGCAGTGCTCGGTGTAGAGAACCTCGCCGGCGGCGATGTCGGCGGGCGCGGTGCTCACCGCCGCCTGGGTGCCGCTCGCGTCGGCGCCGGTGTAGGCGAGGATCGAGAACGCCCCGATCCCGAGGGCCAGGACGGCTGCCGGGCCGGCGAAGCGGTGCTGGCTCGCCGCCCGCACTCGTCCCAGAATCCCGCCCGCCGGCCTGTCTGATCCGCCGCCGGCCGCCGTCGCGACCGTCGACCCCGGGCGGGATCGCCGGGGGAGGTGGAACGCTCGGCGTGCGGCAGCGGCGAAGTTGGCCAAGGACGTGCTCACTTGAGGACGAAGATCGAGAGGAACATGACAATCCACACCACGTCGACGAAGTGCCAGTAGTAGGAGAGCATCTCGACGGCGGGAGCAGTGCGATGGCCGAAGTTCTTGGTCTTCTTCACCCTGATGGCCATCAGGACCATACCGAAGAGCCCACCGAGCACGTGGAGGGCGTGGAACCCGGTGAGCACATAGAAGCAAGAGGTGTAGGCGTTCTGGTCGATGGGGAAGGGGCGGCCCGCCCAGTCCGACATCTGCATGCCGTCGAAGAGCGCCCCCAGGGCGAAGGTCAACGCGATCCAGCCGAGGAAGCCGACCTTGTCGCCCTTCATGGCCGCCTTCACGGCGTACTGCATGGTCCCCGAGGAGATCACCAGGAACAACGTGGCGATCAGCACGGGGGTGACGTCGAGCGTGTCCCCGTGCGGCGGCCAGATCGGCGTGGCGGCCCGGAGGGCGAAGAAGGCCGCGAACAGTCCGGAGAAGAACATCAGCTCCGACGCCAGCCACACGATCACGCCGACGTTCAACATCGCCGGCCGGTAGTCGGCCGGGTTGACGGGCCTGATGACCGGGGCTGGGGGTGCCTCGGCAGCGGAGATCGCGGTCACTGGCTCACTTTCTACACAACGGGGCGCTGGTGACCCAAACCGGGCGGGGCCCGGCCCGCCCGCTAGCCCACGACGGGGCAACGTGGCCGGCCGGCGCTACCGTTCTCTAGGTGATGACCAGGTTGTTCGCGGACGGCGCCTCCCCCATCTTCCATATCGTCCGCTCCGGCCACCACACGCTCGGTGTCTTCGGCTTTTTCACCGACATCCGCTTCCACCCCGCCCCCCTGGTGGTCCTGGTCGCCGGCACGGTCGCCTACTTCTGGGCCGTCGGCCGGGTCCGGGCCGGCGGGGGGACCTGGCCGGCGTGGCGCAACTGGTGCTTCGTGGCCTCCGTCGCCGCCCTGGCCTCGGCCACCCTCTCCGGTCTCGATGCCTTCGAGCGCAACTTCATCATCGTCGGGGTCCAGCAGTCGCTCCTGATCTTCGTGGCGCCGTTCTTCCTCGCCCTCTCGGCGCCCGTCACGCTGGCCATCGCCGCCGCCGGGCCAGCCCGGGGTGAACGCATACGGGCCGTCTTCACCGGACGGGTGGCGAGGATGATCTCCTATCCGCTGGTCGCCGCGGTCGTGGCCGGAGCGCCACTGTTCATCCTGTACTTCACCCCCTGGTTCCGCGTCGCGCTCGACCATGGGGCGCTGTGGCAGGTGACCAACCTCGTGCTGTTCGCTTGCGGGTGCCTGTTCGCCTGGCCGATGGCGGCCATCGACCCGCTTGCGAGGCCGTTCGGGCACGGCTGGCGGATGATCTGGCTCCTGCTCACCCTCCCCTACACCACGGTGCTCGGGATGGCGCTCGAGAGCCAGAGCCGGGGTCTCGCCCCGGGTGTGACCGAGGCCCAGGTCCACACCGGAGGCGGCGTCGTCTGGACGGTCGGCGGCCTCCTCGGCCTGTTTGCCGCGATCCTCGTGCTCGTCTCCTGGTGCCGCCTGGAGGAGCGCTCCGCCAGCCGCCGCGACCGCGTGCTCGATCCGGAGGCCGCCGCTCAGCTTGCCTACTGGAAGGCCAACCGCCGCAAGGCGGCGGAGGAAGCGGGCCTCATTCCGGGCACCGAGCTCGACGCCGAAGCGGCGCAGGCACTCGCCCTGGCGGCCGCAGCGCAGCGGCTCGCCCTGCCTGCCGGGACCCCACCATCCTCGGGAACCGGCGGGGCGGCGGATCCCGCCGAGTGAACGCTTCGCTTCTCACCACGCTCGCCGATCTGCACGCGGCCCGGGAACGGGTCGGCCCGGTGATTCACCTCACCCCGGTCCAGCCCTCCGACTCGCTCTCCCGCCTCGCCGGGCGGTCGGTGGTGCTCAAGTCGGAATACGAGCAGCGGACGGGTTCGTTCAAGATCCGCGGGGCGTACAACCGGATCGCCCAGCTCCCACCCGGCTGTGACGTGGTGGCCGCCTCGGCCGGCAACCACGCCCAGGGCGTCGCCCTCGCCGCCACGCTGACCGGGCGCCGCTCGACGATCTTCATGCCCCAGGGAGCCGCCATCCCGAAGACCGATGCCACCCGGAACTACGGCGCCGAGGTGCGCCTCGAGGGGGAAGCCGTCGACGACGCCATGGTCGCGGCGAAAGAGTTCGCACGGGAGAAGGGCGCGGTCTGGGTGCCCCCCTTCGACGACCCCGACATCATCGCCGGCCAGGGGACGCTCGGGCTCGAGGTGCTCGACCAGGTTCCCGACGCCGGGGTCGTGGTCGTGCCGGTCGGGGGCGGCGGCCTCATCGGCGGCGTGGCGGCGGCCATCAAGCTCACCCGCCCGGACGTCCGGGTCGTCGGGGTCGAGGCCGTCGGCGCGCCGACCCTCACCAGGGCGCTCGAGGCCGGACACCCCGTTCGCCTGGAGCAGCTGTCCACCATGGCCGACGGGATCGCCCTGCGGAGCGTCTCGGAGCGGACCCTCGCCCACGCAAACGCCTTCGTGGACGACGTCGTCCTCGTCGACGAAGAGGAGATGACCCGGGCGATCCTGCTCCTCACCGAGCGCGCCAAGGCCGTGGTGGAGCCCGCCGGAGCGGCCTCCCTCGCCGCCGTCCTGAGCGGACGGGTCGGCGGCTCGGGAACGGCGGTGCCGGTCCTCTCGGGCGGGAACGTGGACCCGCTCCTGCTCACCAAGCTGATCGAGCACGGGTTGTCGGTCGCCGGCCGCTACCTCGTGCTGCGGATCGTGATCGCCGACCACCCCGGGGCGCTGGCGGCGCTGACGGCCCTCCTCGCCCGCATGGGGCTCAACGTGCTCGATGTCGAGCACCACCGAAGTGGCCGCAGCCTGGGGCTCGCCGAGGTGGAGGTCATGGTGACCGTCGAGACGCGGAACTTCGACCACCACCGCGAGGTCCTGGCCGCCCTGGCCGGGGCCGGCTATCGGGCCTCGCCCGTCGCCGATAGTTAGGCCCGGCCGGGGGCCCTGAGCCCCGGCCTCCTCCGCAGGGCGGGGCCCAGAGCCCGCCCGCGGCCGTGTTGTTTGCCCGGCCGGGGGCCCTGAGCCCCGGCCTCCTCCGCAGGGCGGGGCCCAGAGCCCGCCCGCGGCCGTGTTGTTTGCCCGGCCGGGGGACCTCGTTCTCAATAGCCCGGCGGCCGTTCGAAGCCCCCGATCACGGCGCGAATCCGGTGGGCGACGTCGATCGTCGTCCGGTCGGCCAGATGGGGCCCGACCACCTGCACGCCGACCG
>WQVT01000168.1 GCA_009785715.1 Acidimicrobiaceae bacterium
CGTTGCGTCTGCGGCTCCGGTGGTGGCTCGCCCCGCTCCCGGCCTGGTCGGCCCGGGAGGCCGGGGCCGCCTGATCGCCCGTCGTGGCCGGCGGCGGCGGGAGGCGGCGGGAGGCGCCGGGATGCGGCGGGAGGAAAGCAGGCGCCGGGAGGCGCCGGGAGAGAAGCAGGCGGCGGGAGAGAAGCGGGCGCCGAGGGGCGAGTGGCTAGTCCTCGCCGAGCCGGCGACGAAGGCGCTTCCGTGCTTCGTCGAGCCGGTCGTTCAGGTTGGAGGACTGCACGCTCTTGTTGAGTTGCTGCCAGCCGTGGTGGCCCATCTTGCGCAGGTTCTGGGTAAACCACAGCGCCGAGCCCACCATGATCAGGAAGCCGACAATGGCAAGCACCCAGCTGAACTCGAATGACGCCAGCAGGACCACCAGCCCGAACACGAACCCGAGCGCGGCCCACGCGCAGTTGCGGGCCAGATAGCGGGGCAGGGTGGTCTGGCCGATCCGCTGCGCCGACTTCTTGTCGTGGGTGTAGTACCGCTGCTCGATCTCTCGCAGAATGCGTTGTTCTTCTTCGGAAAGCGGCACTGTTCACCTCCCTGCCGGTCGATTCGCTGATGCAATTTGTCGGCGAACTGAGGTCACGCCCCGACGGCACGACCGAGCCCTCGCCCGAGGTCAAAGGTACCGCACCGTCCCCCTCTATTCGCCTCAGGTCACCTCGGTTTCTCCTTCCGGATTGCCCAGGCCTGTACCGCTCGATCGTCCTCGTGGGCCGCCCTCCTCCCGCCGGGGCCCGACCCTCCCACCGCCCCCCGGGCCCCAGGGGGCGTCGCCCAGACGACGGAGGCGCAGCCCTCCCTCTTCGAGCAGTGATGCAGGACCGACGGCGGCCGAGCCGTATCGCTCCCGCACCTCATCGACGGCGTTCTCCGCCGCAACCCAAGACTGATGCCCGCTGCGGGACGCAGCGGCTGCGGCCCCGGTGACGCTTTGCCGGGGCGGATCATCTTCCGGGCCACCGAGCGGCAGCCGAAGCTGCGCCTCCTCCACTTCCTCTGCCGGAGCGGCGAGGTTGGTCATCGACACCCCGAGGAGGCGGACCCCGGGTGCGAGGTCCAGGTTGTCGAGCAGCTCGGTGGCCACTGCGGCGATGTCACGGGCCAGGTCCGTCGGAGATTCGAGCGTGCGGGCCCGGGTGAGGGTCGTGAAGTCGCCGTAGCGGATCTTCAGCGTCACCGTCCGCCCCACTGCCGGGTGGGCACGCAGCCGGGCCGACACGGCGTCGGCCATGCGCACCACCTCCCGCGCCAGAACGTCGCGGTCGTAGCGGTCGTGCGCGTAGGTCTCCTCGTGACCGATGGACTTCGCGACCCGGTCGGGCTCCACCCGCCGCTGATCGATGCCGCGAGCCAGGGCGTGGAGGTGGCGCCCGTGGGCCCGACCGACCGCCGTCTCGAGGCTCTCCGGCGACAGGGCGGCCAGCTCTCCTACCGTCTTGATGCCGAGCTCCCCGAGGCGCCGGGCCGTGACTGGACCGACACCCCAAAGCTCCCGGACCGGCATCGGATGGAGGAACGCCAACTCCTCGCCTGGGCGAACCACGAACACCCCGGGTCCGGGCGTGACGCCTTCGGGCGTCGCCCGGGGCTTGGCGGCCTTTGAGCCGAGCTTGGCCAGCACCATCGTGGCGGCCACGCCCACCGAGCAATGCAGGCCCAATTCCTCGAGCACCCGGGCCTGGATCGTGGCGGCCACGGTTTCGGGCGGGCCGAACAGGCGACCGGCCCCCGCCACGTCGAGGAAGGCCTCATCGAGCGCAATGCCCTCCACCAGCGGCGTGTAGGACGTCAGGATCTCGTGCAGCCGGGCGCTGAGCTCGGCGTAGCGATCGAAGCGACCCGGCCGGAACACCGCCCATGGGCACCGCCGGCGGGCCTCGACCGAGGGCATCGCCGAGCGCACGCCGAACCGGCGGGCCTCATAGCTGGCCGAGGCGACGACACCGCGGGCGCCGGGACCCCCCACGATGAGCGGGAGCCCGGCCAGGCTCGGGTCGTCCAGCACCTCGACGGAGGCATAGAAGGCGTCCATGTCGACATGGAGAAAGCGGAGCTCTCCGGCCACGAGACGATTCTCGCGCCCCAGGGTGACAGCGCCCGGGCGAAGCGCGTCAGTCGAGGGTCAGGCGCCGGAAGGCCTCGGCGAAGCCGACCCCGGCCTCGCGGCCTGCCTGCTCGGCACGCTCCCTCACCACGAGGCGGAGCCACTCGCCCGGCTCGCCGACCTGGCTGGCGTGGCAGGCGACCGCCTGAGCCTTCCGGTCGATCGTGGTCGAGGTGTCCACCCATACGTCGGGCTCCAGGGTCCCGGACAGGTAGAGCCGGGACACCTGATGGGGGGCGCCTGCCTCGGGGAAGTAGTTGGGGTTCGCAGCAGCAGGGCTGACGGCGTCGATCGTGGCCCAGCCGAGGTTGCGATGGTCCGCATGATTGACGTAGTGCTGGCCGAAGAAGACGGCGGTCGGGTCAGCACCCATCACCACGTCCGGTCGGACCTCCCGTATCAGCCTCACGAGGCGCTCCCGCAGTCGGTGGTCGTCGTCGATCTCGCCGTCCAGGTATCCGAGCCAGTGGTGCGCCGCAACGCCGAGCACCGCGCCGGCGGCCGCCACCTCAGCGCGCCGCCGTGTTACCAACTCGCCCGGATCGATGGGCGCGCTGGAGCCCTTGTCGCCCTCGGCGCAGATGCACACGTGGATCGACGCCCCGGCATCCGCCCAGGTGGCCAGCGTCCCGCCGACCGACACTTCCGGATCGTCAGGGTGGGCATAGACGGCCAGAGCCGTGACCGGAACATCCGTGTCGAGCGTGGCCACGGCGGGACACTACTGCGGGCGTGCGATCCGAACACCGACCGATCGCGGCGATGTCCACTGCAGGGCGGGATCTTCCTTCTGCGAACTCGGCCCTGTCTCAGACCGGTGCCGTCTGCAGCGTCTTCACGGCCAGGTCGATGCCGGCGTCGTCAACGTCGGCATGGGTGACGAGGCGAACCGTGCCGGGGGCGACCAGACCCGCCCGGACGCCCTCGGAGTCGAGGTGGGCGAGCAGGCCGGCGGCGTCAGGGGGTCGGAAGATGACCACGTTGGTCCGCACGGCCGCCGCGTCGAACCCGATGTCCGGCCAGCGCTGGGCCACCGCCTCGGCCAGGCGGGTGGCTCGGGCGTGGTCATCCGCCAGTCGGCCGACCATCTGGTCCAACGCCACCAGGCCGGCGGCGGCAAGCACGCCGGCTTGGCGCATGGCGCCACCCAACCGGTGACGCTCTCGTCGGGCTCCAGCCATCGTCTCCGCGGACCCGGCGAGCACCGAGCCGACCGGAGCGGCGAGCCCCTTCGACAGGCAGCACGTGACGGTGGTGGCGGCCTCGGCCAGCACCGATACGTCGATTCCGGTGGCCACCTCGGCATGCCACAAGCGGGCGCCGTCGAGGTGGACGGCCAGGCTGGCGGCGCCGGCAGCCTGACCCACGGCGCGCAGCCGCTCGAGCGGCCACGGGGCGCCGCCGGCCGCCATGTGGGTGTCCTCGATGGCGAGGAGCGTGGCCCGCGGCAGATGCGCCAGGTGCCCTTGCGCCGCAAGGGCAACCGCCTGCGGGTCGAGCGTCCCGTCGTCGTCGGGAACGGTGAGAAAGATGACGCCGGCATTCAGTGGGCCGGCGCCGTCCTCGTAGGCGACGATGTGCTGGCGAGCGCCGCCGATGACCGCGTCCCCGGGCCGGGTGAGCACCCGCAAGGCGACCTGGTTCGCCATCGTCCCGCTCGGCACGAAGAGGGCCGCCTCTTTGCCCAGGCGCTCGGCAAAAGCCTCCTCCAACCGACGGACGGTGGGGTCCTCGCCGTACTGGTCGTCGCCGACCTCAGCCTCCGCCATGGCCCGTCGCATCGCCGGCGTCGGCTTGGTGACGGTGTCGGAGCGGAGGTCGGCCGGCATGGACGCCAACGGTACCCGTGGCTCGCACGCTCCGTGCCGACGACGATCCGTGCCCGGAACCATCTGCGCCCACGACCGGTGCCCACGACCGTCCGTGCCCCGTTACGCCTGCCGTGCGCTACAACGGCACCGTGAGCCTCCCCCCCTCTCCCCAACCGTCTGCGCCGTCGCCTGCCGGCCCACTCAGTGTCGAAGCCGCCTTCGGTCCGCCAGGTGACGATCCCCTGCTCACCGATCTCTCCCACGCCGCCCTGCAGGCGGCGCAGGCGGCCGCCAGTTTGCTCGCCGACACCGTTGGGCGGCCACGTAGCAACGTCGAGGTCAAGTCCTCGGCCACGGACATGGTCTCCGAGGTCGACCGCGGCGCCGAGGAACTCGTGACGGGAATCCTGGCCGAACTCCGCCCCGACGACGGGCTGCTCGGTGAGGAAGGGACGTCGAAACCGGGCAGCACGGGGATCCGCTGGGTCGTCGATCCACTGGACGGCACGACGAACTTCCTCTTCGGCATCCCGCAGTTCTCCGTGTCGATCGCCGCCGAGATAGACGAGCGGCCGGTGGTCGGAGTGGTAATCGACCCGTCCCGGTCCGAGACCTGGGCGGCGCGGCTGGGCGGCGGTGCCCGCTGCAACGGCGTCCCGTGCCGGGTCGCAGCCGGGCGATCTACCCTCGCCACTGCGCTGGTTGCGACCGGATTCGGGTATCAGGCGGAGCGGCGGGCGTGGCAGGCCCGAGTGGCTGCCACGGTGATTCCCCGGGTCCGTGACCTGAGAAGGTTCGGATCCGCTGCACTCGACCTCTGCTGGGCGGCGGGGGGCCGGATCGACGCCTACTACGAGTGGGGACTGAAGCCCTGGGACCTCTCGGCCGGCCGGCTGATCTGCACGGAGGCCGGCGGACAGGTCGAGATCCTGCCCTCCCACACCATTGTCGCCACCACGCGCGAACTCTTCGGCCCGATGGTGGACCTCCTGATCGAGGCCGGGGTCGGCCAGCCACCCGAGGGCTCACTCGAGAGCTAGGTCATTCGAGCGCTTGAACGCGGGCCTCGCGTGGCCGACGTGCGCCGGGACCGCGGGCGTCTCCGAGCTGCGCTATGGCGAGGCGGGACCGGCGGCCGAGTCCGGGTGCTTCTCGAGCAGCCCCACCTCCCGGCGAAAGTCCTCCAGACCGGTAAACCCCTTGTAGACACTGGCGAAACGGACGTAGGCGACCTCGTCCAGCTCCCTCAGCCGTTTGAGCACCGCCAGTCCGATGTCACCACTGGCCACCTCCGGGCCCTCCAGGCGGAGCGCTTCCTCGATCTCGGCCGCCATCGCTTCGATCTGCGCCGTCGACACCGGACGGTTCTTCGACGCGGCGCGCAGCCCGGCAACGATCTTCGACGCATCGAACGGCTCGCGCTGGCCGGATCGCTTCACCACCACCATCGGAACCTCGTCCAGCCGTTCGTAGGTGGTGAACCGCATCTGGCAGGTGAGGCACTCCCGCCGCCGGCGAATCGCTGAGCCGTCTTCGACCGCCCGCGAGTCGACCACCTTGTCGTCGAGCGCCGAGCAGCGAGGGCAACGCACGCCACGGACGCTACCGGTCGGACTCCGAGATCCTCCATCGGGTACCGAGATCCTCCATCGAGTACGGGGAGGCGGCGGTCGGAGCGAGGTGTGGCGGTGCCGCCGCGGCCGGTGCGGCGGCGTGGCGGTCAGGGAACCCGTATCCGCTCGCCGGGCTGCAGCGGTCGGCCGCCCACTTCGGCGCTCAACCGGGCCACCAGGGGCCGGATGTCGCCTCGTCCTCCGCTCGCCAGGGCAATAGACCACAGCGTGTCGCCCGGGTGCACAACCCAGACCCGCGGGGCCAGTGGTTGCGCCGCCGCGGGCGACCCGACGGAGGCGAGGGGTCCGCCGTCGGGCCGCCCGAACAGCGCCTGCAGGCCTATGAGGAGACCCAACAGGAGCGTGCCCGC
>WQVT01000169.1 GCA_009785715.1 Acidimicrobiaceae bacterium
AGGGGAAGAAGCGGATGAAGAACATCGGCCGCGTCGAGGTCCCCCAGGAGGCGTTCATCGAGGCGCTGCGGCTGGCGGAATAGGCCGTCCGCCTCCGCCTCCGCCTCGGCCTCCGTCTCCGCCTCCGTCCGACCGTCCGCCTCAGCTCATCAGACGGCGCTCGTCAGTTCGTCCACCTGCCCCCTGGTCAGCGTCACGCCGGCGGCCGCGCAGTTCTCCTCGAGGTGCGCCAGGGAGGACGTGCCGGGGATCGGCAGGACGACGGGGGACAGCGCCAGCAGCCACGCCAGCGAGACCTGTGCAGCGGTGGCGCCGACCTCCCGGGCGATCCGCTCGAGCGGCCCGCCGGGCACGGCCAGCTTGCCGGCGGCGATCGGGAACCACGGGATGAAGCCGATCCCCTCGCTGTGGCAGTAGTCGAGCACGTCCTCGGAAGAGCGGTCGGTGAGGTTGTACCGGTTCTGCACCGTGGAGACCTCGACGATGCTGCGGGCGAGGGTGATCTGCTCGACCGAGGCGTTGGACAGGCCGATGCTGGCCACCTTGCCCTCGCTGAGCAGGTCCGCCAGCAGCCCGAACTGCTCCTCCAGGGGGACCATCGGATCGTCCAGCCGGTGGAGCTGGAAGAGGTCGAGCCGCTCCACCCCGAGGCGGCGCAGGCTCATCTCGCACTCCTGGCGCAGGTAGTTGGGGTTGGCGTCGGGGAACCATGCACCAGGGCCCGTCCGGAGCTGCCCCGCCTTCGTGGCGATGATCACGTTGTCGGGGTACGGGTGGAGCGCCTCCCGGATGAGCTCCTCGCTCACGTAGGGGCCGTACGAGTCTGCGGTGTCGATGAAATCGACGCCGAGCTCGACCGCCCGGCGCAGCACCGCGACCGCCCCGTCGTGGTCCGCCGGCGGGCCCCAGACTCCCGGTCCGGTGAGCCGCATGGCACCGAAGCCGAGACGATGGACTTCGAAGTCGGCGAAATCGAACGTTCCGCTGGCGTCGATGACGGTTTCGGGCACGGGGCGGCTCCTTCGGGCGGACGTCGATCCTTCGGGGGATGTCCCCCGCGGGGCTGTCGCAGAGAGGCGGGGGCCAGTCATGGGGGGTCCGGCCGCAAACATGAGCCCGATTCTCTGCCCGGACCTTACCGACCACGCCCGGCGTCTAAACCCGGCCCTCCACGGCTCTCTCCGTGCGCTCCCGTCGTCGCGCGATCTTGCCGCGCGCTCTTTCCGCGCGATCGTGCGGCTATAGACGCGTCGATCGCGCAGCAAGATCGCGCGTAACAATCGCGCGGACCCCGGAATGCACGGAGATGCCGTTTCCGCCCCGCCCCCTGCCCTCAGCCCCCTGCCCCAGCCCTCCTCCGCCCCCGCCCCCAGGCTGACCGCGGGCGGGGCAGGGTGGCTCAGCCCAGGTAGCCCTCCTCGCGGAGGTGGTCGACGATCTGCTGCGCGGCGGCCTCGGCGGACACGTTCGTGGTGTCGATCCGCAGCTCTGCGTCGGTGGGCTCCTCGTAGGGGTCCGAGATCCCGGTGAACTCCTTGACCGTCCCGGCCCGGGCCTTGGCGTAGAGGCCCTTGCGGTCCCGGGCCTCGCACACCGAGAGGGGGGTGGCGACGTGCACGAGCACGAAGCCGCCCGCCGGCGCCACCAACGAACGCACCTCCTTGCGCACCGAGTCGTAGGGGGCGATCGGCGCGCAGACGACCGCTCCGCCGTGGCGGGTGATCTCCGACGCCACCCACCCGATGCGGCGGATGTTCACGTCGCGGTGCTCCTTCGAGAACCCGAGCTCGGAGGACAGGTGCTTGCGCACGAGGTCGCCGTCGAGGAGCGTCGTGTGCCGGCTGCCCTCCTCCGCCAGCTTGGTCACCAACGCGTTGGCGATCGTCGACTTCCCCGACCCCGACAGCCCCGTGAAGAAGACCGTGAAGCCCTGGTGGCGTCGGGCCGGATAGCTGCGCCGCAGCTCGGCCACCACCTCCGGGTAGCTGAACCACGATGGGATCTCCGCCCCCTCCGCCAGCCGCCGGCGCAGCTCGGTGCCCGAGATGTCGAGCGTCTCGGTCCCGGCCGCCACCTCGTCGACGGGGTGGTAGCGGTCCTCGTCGGGGAGGTAGACCATCTGCCGGAAGGGGACCATCTCGATGCCGAGCTCGGCGGTGTGCTCAGCCAGCAGCTCCTGCGCCTCGTACGGGCCGTAGAAGGGCTCGCCCCGTCGGTCCTTGCCCGGGCCGGCGTGGTCGCGGCCGACGATGAAGTGCGAGACCCCGTGGTTCTTGCGGATGATGGCGTGCCAGACCGCCTCCCGTGGCCCCCCCATGCGCATCGCCAGCGGCAGCAGCGACAGCGTCGCCTGCCCGTCGGGGTACCCGCCCATCACGGCCCGGTAGCAACGGATCCGCGTGTGGTGGTCCACGTCTCCCGGCTTGGTCTGGCCGATGCTCGGGTTGATGAGCAGGTTGGCGCCGATCTCGCGGGCGGCACGGAGCGTCAGCTCGACGTGCGCACGGTGCATCGGGTTGCGGGTCTGGAAGCCGACGATCTTCGTCCAGCCGAGCTCCTCGAAGTGCGCACGCAGCTCGGCGGGTGTGCGGCGCAGCTCGAGGTAGTCGTGGTGGGCGGGAGGGTTGGTGACCTCCAGGCGCCCGGCCACGTACCACGGGTTGGCGGCGAACAGCTTGGCAACTCCGGGGTGCGTCGGATCGGTGGTCCCGAACACCTCCTTGGCCTCCTGCTCGGTATCGGGTTGCCAGGCCTCGGAGATCTCGAGGGCGGCCACCATGACGCCCTCGGGGTCACGGAGCGCAAGCGTGGTGCCGACACAGGCCAGCTCTTCGGGCACGTCGAGGGTGATCGGCATCGGCCAGAGCGTCCCGTCCGCGAGCCGCATCGTGAGGCATACCGACTCGTAGTCGTCCTGACCGAGGAATCCGGTGAGCGGGGAGAACGACCCGTTGGCCAGCATCTCCAGGTCGCAGCTCTGGCGGGCGGTCAGATCCCAGGACGGCCAGTTCGCAGAGGCGGCGAGCAACTCGGCTCGCCGCCCGGATCCGACCTGCAGGTCGACCAGACGGCCCCCGTGAGGTGCGACGAGTCGGTCAGGCATGTGGGGCGGCTCCCTCGGGGGGTTGGGCAAAGGATGTTTGACGCACGGCAGGTATGTCGGTGACCGCTAGATCGTAACCGCATGTTTTCACAATTTCCGACGACCCTAGTCATCAATGCTCTCAGCACCCGTGACACCACTGTTTGTGTTCGTCCGGCCACCAGCGGCCGTCCGCGCCCCAGGAGCACCGGAGGACCACCGGCCGGCCGATACGCTGAAGGCAACCAACCGGGGGTCGGTTCGTGGGAGCAGAGCTCCGGGGACTACGCAACATGCTGGACGAACGCAAAGCCGCCATCCTGACCGCCGTCGTGGAGGAATACATCCGTACGGCTTCGCCCGTGGGGTCGGGCCACGTCGCCCAGATGCGGGAGCTGTCGGTCTCGTCCGCGACGGTTCGCCACGAGATGAGCGTCCTCGAGAGCGAGGGCTACCTCACCCAGCCACACACGAGCGCCGGACGGATCCCCACGGACAAGGGGTACCGGTTCTTCGTCGATTCCCTCTCGCCCGGCGTGCTCGGCGCCACGGAGACCCAGCTCGTCCGGACCTTCTTTGCCCGGGCCCATGGAGCACTGGAGCAGATGCTCGCCGACACGAGCCGCCTGCTGTCGTCGGTCACCGACTACGCCGCGGTCGTCGTCGGGCCGGTGGCCGAGGCGACGCATGTCCGCTCCGCTCAACTGGTCGGTCTCGGGGGGCGAGTGGCGCTGCTGGTGGTCGTGCTTTCCAACGGGTCGATCGAGAAGCGCTCGGTCGAGCTGCCGGCGGACACGACCGACGCCACGATCTCGGCGGCCTCCGTACACCTGGCGGCGGTGCTGTCGGGCAGCACCTGGGGCCGGCCGATCGCCGTCACCCCCACGGGCGATCCCGGCGTTGACGCACTCGTCGAAACGGCGCTCGAGGCCATCCACGAGGGCACGAGCGGCGACGGCGAGCACGTCTTCGTCGGCGGTGCCTCCCGCATGGCGGATGCCTTTGACGCCGTGGAGACGATCCGCGGGGTGCTCGGGATCCTCGAGCAGCAGTACGTGGTGGTCGGGCTGATCTCGGACATCCTGGACCGGGGCCTCACGGTTTCGATCGGCACCGAGAACGGCGTCGGCCCGATCGCCGACTGCTCGGTGATCGTCGCCCCGTACCAGGTCGACGGGGAGCCCGCCGGCAGTGTCGGGATCCTCGGCCCGACCCGGATGCACTACGACCAGGCCCTGGCCGCCGTGGCCGTCGTCAGCAAGCGCCTCGGCCAGGCGCTGACCGAAGGGGCATGACACGCCCGAGCCGCCATACCGCCAGTCCCCACTACCCTGGCTGAGCACAACGCCCGGGACGTTTCCCCCGGATTGATCGATGGAATTTGGACGATGGACGCCGTGAGAGATGCAATCCGCGATTGCTGGACCCCGTTGATGGACACTTTGGCTGATGGACACCGTGGCTGAGGACTACTACGCACTCCTCGGCGTCTCCCGCAACGCCACCGCTGACGAGATCAAACGCGCCTACCTTCGCGCCGCCCGGGAGCTGCATCCGGACACCAACCAGGGCGACCCGGAGACCGAGGAGCGCTTCAAGGCGGTCAACCGCGCCTATGAGACCCTGCGCGATCCCGAGCGCCGCCGCCGGTACGACATGTTCGGTCCCGAGGGCGATCGCGCCGGCGCCGGCGCGGGCGCCGACCCGTTCGGCTTCGGCACCCCGGGCGCCGGCGGGCTCGGCGACCTCTTCGACGCCTTCTTCGGTGGCGGCAACCCGTTCGGCGCGCAGGGGCGTCCCGGCGGCCGGCGAGGCCCGACCGCCGGCGAGGATGTCGAGACCGTGCTCGATCTCGACCTCTCCGAGGCGGTGTTCGGGATCAGCCGTGAGATCGCCCTGAGCCTGCCGACGACGTGCTCGACCTGCGACGGCAGCGGGGCGCGCCCCGGGACCACCCCCGTTACCTGCTCGATGTGCAACGGATTGGGGGAGATCCGCCGGGTCCGGCCCTCGGTCTTCGGTCAAATGGTGACGGCCAGCCCCTGCACCCGGTGCGGCGGCATCGGCGAGGAGATCCCCTCGCCGTGCCCCGACTGCCGGGGCCAGGGACGGCGCCAGGAGGAGCGGAGCCTGCTGATCGAGGTGCCGGCCGGGGTCGACGAGGGCACCACCATGCGGGTCTCCGGCCGGGGCGCCTCCGGAGTTCGGGGCGGGCCCGCCGGCGACGTCTACGTGCACCTGCGCATCCCTCCGCACCCGACGATCACCCGGGACGGCTGGGACCTGCTCTCCGACCTCCACGTGTCGATGACCCAGGCCGCCCTCGGCGTCCAGGTGCCGTTCGACACCCTGGACGGGAGCGAGGTGCTCACCATCCACGCCGGCTCGAACAGTGGCGACGAGATCCGGCTCCGTGGCCGCGGCGTCCCCCACCTCCGGGCCCGGGGGCGAGGAGACTTCCTGGTGCGGGTCGTCGTCGACACCCCCGCTGGTCTCACCAAGGCTCAGGAGGACCTGCTCCGGGCGCTGGCCGCCGAACGGGGCGAAGAGGTCGCGCCGCCCGAGGCGGGGCTGATGTCCAGGCTGCGGGGCGCGTTCAAGTAGTCCCCGGGATGCCGGACTCGGGAGTCCCGGACGCCACGGCATACCTCCGGGCGGCCCGGGACGCAGCGGCGCACGTCTTCGTCGACGACCTCGAGGACCCGGTGCTCGGCGCCGACGACCGCCACCACCTGGAGCGGGTGCTGCGCCTGCGTCCCGGTGAGACGGTGAGCGCGGTGGATGGTCGAGGTGGCTGGCGGCTCTGCGCCTTCACCGGGACCGCCGCGCACGCCGGCGGGCTCGAGCCCGCCGGCGAGAT
>WQVT01000170.1 GCA_009785715.1 Acidimicrobiaceae bacterium
GGCTACACCTTCAGCGGCTTCTCGGGCGATTCCGGCTCCCTGGCCACCGAGATCAAGGGGAAGACCCAGGTCGGGGACGTGTTCGTGTCGGCGAGCCCGAAGGTGAACGCCAAGCTGCAGGGTGCGGCCAACGGGAGCTGGGTGCACTGGTACGCCACGTTCGCCACCTCGCCGGTGGTCCTCGGCTACAACCCGAAGAGCAAGTTCGCAGCGGCGCTCAAGTCCAAGCCCTGGTACAAGGTGATCGCCGAGTCCGGGATCCGGGTCGGCCGCACCGATCCGGCCACGGACCCGAAGGGCGTCCTGACGGTGACCGCGCTCACCTCGGCCGCGAAGAAGCACCACGAGCCGGCGCTCGACAAGCTGGCCACCTCGAAGTCGGACGTGTTCCCCGAGGACACCCTCGTCGGCCGCCTGCAGTCGGGCCAGCTCGACGCCGGCTTCTTCTACGCCGCGGAGGCCGCCGCCGCCGGAATCAAGACGGTCCCCCTCACCGGTGAGAACCTCAAGGCCACCTACACGATCACGATCCTGAGCAAGGCCCCTCACCAGGCCGCGGCGGTCGCCTTCGTCAACTACCTCCTGGGGTCTGGCGCGAAGCCGGCGTTCAAGAAGGACGGCTTCGTGCTGGTCTCCCCGCCGAAGGTGACCGGTACCGGCGTCCCGTCAGGGGTCACTGCCCTTCACGGGAGCTGAGCCGCCCACTCCGGCCGGTCCCGGAGCGCCTACCCCGTCGGGCCGAACCGTTCGACGCGGATCTGCTCCGGAGCCACCCCGAGGGTGACCAGGAGCGAGCTGGCCGACTCGGCGAAGCCGGCCGAACCGCAGACGTAGGCCGTCTGGCCGCCGGCGAGGAGCGCCTCGAGGTCCTCGCCGCGCACCCGGCCGGTCGGCCGGTCCCGCGCCGCGCTCAGCCGCGGGCCGGCGAGCGCCTCGAGGCCGCGCCGGTCACGGCTGAAACCCAGCAGGGCGCCGGCGGCCGACAGCTCGCCGGCGTAGGGCAGCTCTTCCGGGCTGCCGGCGAAGGCGGCCACCCGCAGGAGGTCGGGGCGGCCGATCTCGATCGAGTGGCGCAGCATGGCGACCAGCGGGACCACCCCTGTCCCTCCCCCGACGGCCAGGGCGGGAGTCTCGCCGCTCCAGGTGAACCAACGGCCGATGGGCCCGCGCACCTCGAGGTGGTCGCCGGTCCGGACCTCGTCGGCCAGGTAGGGCGAGACCTCGCCGTCGTCGAGGCGCTCGACGAACAACTCGACGAGCGGGTCGGCGGCCGTGGATGCCAACGAATACGAGCGCGAGGCCCGGTACCCGTCCTCTGCGGTCAGGCGGACGACGTAGTGCTGACCCGGGAGGTGCTCCGGCCGGTCGGGCACCTCGAGGCGAAGCTGCACCGCGCGGGGGACCGGATGGCTGACGTGGCGGACGGTGGCGTCCCGCCAGGGGATCCCGCTGCGGGGTTCAGTCACCCTGGTAGCGCTGTTCCTTCCACGGGTCCCCGCGATCGTGGTAGCCGTTCTGCTCCCAGAAGCCCGGCTCGTCGTGGTCGAGCAGGGTCATCCGGCTGACCCACTTGGCGCTCTTCCAGAAGTAGAGATGAGGGACCAGCAGCCGCACCGGGCCCCCGTGCTCGCGCGGCAGCGGCTGGCCCTCGTGGGTCCACACCACCCAGGCCTGACCGCCCCGGAGGTCGGCGAGGGGCAGGTTGGTGGTGTAGCCGGTCGTGGAGCTCACCAGGACGTGCGTCGCCTCCGCCGACGGGCGGGCGGCGTCGAGCAGGGTGTCCACGCTGACCCCGCCGAAGCTCGTGTCGAGCTTCGACCAGGTGGTGACGCAGTGGATGTCCCCGTGGAACTCCGAGCCGGGCAGGGCCCGGATCTCCTCCCACGACCAGCTTGTGGCCTCGGCGACGAGACCGTCGACGGTGAGCTTCCACTCAGACAGGTCGACGTCAGGGGTGACCTCCGCAGTCAGGACCGGGTAGGCGGAGCCGACGTCGTACTGGCCGGGTGGGAGGCGGCTGTTCCGGCGGTGACGGGCGCTCCCGGTGAACCCTCTTGTCGGTCCGGCCACCCTGCTACCTCCCGCTCTCGGCCATCGCCGGATGCTACCGGCAACCGCGCGAGCGACCCGGGCGAGCGGTTTCGGGCGACCTGGCGAATGGACTACTTTGCCGATCGGACACGTGCACCTGCCAGTCGGGAGCTCGGGAGCTCGGGGTGAGACGGGGCGACCGGAGAACCGCCAGCAACCCGGGGCCGGGGCGAAGCGAGCCGGCGGCCCCCCGTCATTCAGGAGGCAAATCCCCATGACCATCGAGCAGCGTTTACTGGGTAGGACCGGAGCCGAGGTCAGCGTCCTCGGCTACGGCGCCATGGAACTTCGCGGGTCCCCGGTCGGCCCCGCCATCGACGACGAGGAGGCCGGGCGCCTGCTCAACGAGGTGCTCGACTCGGGGATCAACCTGATCGACACCTCCATCGACTACGGCCGCAGCGAGGAGCTGATCGGCCGCTTTCTCTCCGGCCGGCGGGACGACTACTTCCTCGCGTCCAAGTGTGGCTGCATCGCTGGCGATGTCCCCCCGCCACCGCCGGCGGCCCCCGGTGAGCGGCGGCGCAATCCCCACGACTTCCGCCCCCAGAACGTGCGCGCCGGCGTGGAGCAGAGCCTGCGGCGCCTGAAGACGGACCACCTCGACCTGGTGCAGGTCCACGTCTCGCCCAGCCGGGCGCAACTCGAGGAGGACCAGACCATCGAGACCATGACGGCCCTGCGGGACGAGGGCAAGGTGCGTTTCCTCGGGATGTCGGGCACCTTGCCGAACCTCCCGGACCACATCGCCATGGACGTCTTCGACGTGTTCCAGATCCCCTACTCCGTCGTCCAGCGTGAGCACGAGGACCTGATCACCGACGCCGTGAACGCCGGCGCCGGCACCCTCATCCGTGGTGGTGCGGCCCGCGGTGCCCCGGCAGAGGACAAGGACTGGAGCCGGGGGCCCATCGGTCTGCGGGAAGGTGAGGGCGAGCGGCGCTGGACCGACTCGGAGATCGACGACCTCCTCGACGGCATGAGCCGGATCGAGTTCGTGCTCCGCTTCACCATCACCCACCCGGGCCTGTCGAGCACGATCGTCGGCACCAGTTCTCTCGATCACCTGCGCTCGAACGTGGCGATCGCCGAGAAGGGCCCGCTCCCCGACGACCTCTACGCCGAGGCGAAGAAGCGCTTCCCGTTGGCCGAGGCCTGATCGGTACGCTCTGACCATGGCCGCCCCGCAGTCGCTTCGGAACGAGGACTACCTGCACATCCCGTATGTCCTGATGGTTTGGTCGACACCGGGGCCCGGAGAGGACTGGGTCTGCCACGCCGAGTACCCCGAGCTGCCGGGCTGCGAGGTCGAGCATGCCAATGCGCTCGTGGCCATCGAGCGGCTCGACGCCATGAAAGACGAGATCATCCTCGAGCGTCTGGCGCGCGGCGAGTACGTGCCGACGCCACGGCCTCCGCTGCGGGCCTAGCCGGCGGGCACGACGCCACAGAACGGGGGGCCACGCCGGCCCCCCGCCGCGGGCCGACGGGGGCCCGCGGCGGGATTGGCCGCCTTGGGGGATCTAGACCGTCGTCGGGCAGTTGATCTCGTAGCGGGTGACGTACACGTTCTGTTTCGGGGGCCTCTGCCGTGTACGGAAATTCGGGAAACGGCGGCTTGCGGGGGTGAGGCTACCGCCGGGTCTCGGTAAGATCAATGATTATATAGTAACGAAACGGGCCTTAAGCTATACGTCATAGATCCATGTTGCGGGAGCCGCGATTCCCATAGACTTCGCCAGACGGTGGCGTCGGGGAGAGCGTGCCGTCGGGGAGAGGGGAGAGGGTTTTGCTAACCGCCGAGGACAATGAACTGCTCTGTCGGGTCGGACCGGGCACGCCGATGGGCGAGCTTTTCCGCCAGTACTGGCTGCCGGCCATGCTCTCGAGTGAGCTGCCCGAGCCCGATTGCGACCAGGTGCGGGTCAAGCTGCTCGGCGAGGAGTTGATCGCGTTCCGGGACACCAACGGGGACGTCGGGTTGCTCGCCAACCTCTGCCCGCACCGGGCCGCCAGCCTCTACTACGCCCGCAACGAGGACTGCGGCCTGCGCTGCGTCTACCACGGCTGGAAGTTCGACAAGACCGGGGCCTGCGTGGACATGCCGAGCGAGCCGCCCGAGAGCAACTTCAAGAACAAGGTGCGGGCGACCGCCTACCCCTGCGTGGAGCGCCACGGCGTGGTGTGGACCTACCTGGGCCCCCGCGAGACGCCGCCGCCGCTGCCGCAGCTCGAGTCGAATGACGCCGAAGGGGCGGCCGTGCGCGGCGTCATGATCCGGGAATGCAACTGGATGCAGGCCCTCGAGGGCGACATCGACACCGTGCACTTCTCCTGGCTGCACATTGGGCACATCGAGCCGGACGAGGCCGCAGGCCAGTTCCTCCGCTACCAGGCCATGAACCGATCGCCGAAGTACTCGGTCGTCGACACCCCCTGGGGCACCTCCTACGGCGCCGTGATCCCGGTGTCGGAGGAGAAGAGCTATGTCCGTCAGGCCCATTTCCTCTTCCCCTGCTACACGATGATCCCCCAGGGCTCACTGCTGTCGAATCGGTTCTCGCGGGCGTGGGTCCCGATGGACGACGGCCACGTGATCTGGTTCAGTTTCACCGCTCCGCCGCTGCTCGACCTGGATCTCAATGCCACCACGCCGGAAAAGACGGTCGCGGGCGGTCGTCGCCCGGAGGACCTTTTGCCCAACTCGACGGATTGGTACGGGCGATTCCGGACCGCTCACACAGCGGATCGGGACTACGACCTGAACCGCGACGACGCGCGGGCCAAGAAGAGCTTCACGGGTCTCACCAGCGTGACCATGGAGGACCACGCGGTGACCGAGAGCATGGGCCCGGTCCTCGACCGGAGCAACGAGCACCTCGGGACCTCGGATGCGATGATCATCCGCACCCGCCAGCGCCTGATCGTCGCCGCGGAGGCGCTGCGCGACAAGGGGACCATCCCGCCGGGCGTGGACGAACCAGAGGTGTACCGTCAGCGTTCCGGCGGCGTGATCCTCCAGAACGGGGTCAACTGGTTCGACGCCACCGCCGAGGGCCGGCGCGCCTACGTCCGCAATTCGGAAGAGGCGATTCGCGCTTCGATTTCCGTGTGACGAGAGATTCGTGTGACCAGAGATTTGTGCCGGCCGGGGCAGGGCTGACTCACGTGACCAGAAGGCAGTGACCAGAAGGCATAGGTAACCACCATGGCAGAGATTGTTCTCGGTATAGGTTCCTCCCATACGCCGATGTTGGCCGTCCCCGGGGAGAAGTGGAACACGTTCGCCGAGCGGGACCGCCTGAACAAGGAACTGGTTTTCCCGCCCGACGGCGTGTCGATGTCCTGGGAGACGGCGCTCGAGGAGTACGTCCCCCAGGAGATCAAGGACCGCTTCGGAGACGACGCCACCTGGATGGAGCAGTACGCCCGCACGCAGGCGGCCATCGAGACCCTGGGCAAGACCCTGGCCGAGGTCAAGCCCGACATCACGGTCATCATCAGCGACGACCAGGACGAGTGGTTCTTCGAGGACAACATGCCGTCCCTCGCCGTCTACTGGGGCGAAAAGGTCCACATCCTGCCGAGGGTCGTGCCGCCCGACGCGCTGGAGTCCGCGCGCCTCAGCGCCGCAGGGTACGGCGACGTCGAGATGGACATCCCGGTGGCCAGCGAGCTCGGCCGTCACGTGATCGAACACCTGATGGACCACGACTTCGACGTCGCCCACGTCGCCTACACGCCTGAGCGGTACGGCGGGAAGATCACGCGCCGGTACCCGAAGTACGGCGGCGGGGAGATCACCACCTTCCGCGAGACGCCCCCTCGTCCCCAGGGTGTCGGTCA
>WQVT01000171.1 GCA_009785715.1 Acidimicrobiaceae bacterium
CGCCGCGACCACCCCGGCCGCCGCCTTCATCGGCGGGAGGCCCTCATCGACCCAGAGGCCCTCATCGATCCAGAGGCCCTCATCGATTCAGAGATCCTCATCGATTCAGAGACCCGAGTGGACCGGTCCCGATCTCCTGCAGGAACGCCGGCAGGAGGGCGGTCACCACGAGCAGGTCGTCGGGGTGGGTGACCTTCAGGTTGCGGGGGTGGCCGGCGACCTGGACGACGATCCCACCCCGGGCCTCCACCAGGGAGGCGTCGTCGGTGGCGACGTTGCCGCCGGCGTGGGCGCCCCGGAGGGCGCCGGCGCGGAAGGCCTGGGGCGTCTGCACCGCAAACAGCGAGTTGCGGTCGAGCGTCGTGAGCGACCCGTCCTCACGCACCGACCTCACGGTGTCGGTCACCGGGATGGTCGGGATGGCGGCGTCGGCGCCGGCGGCCACGGCGGCGATCGTCGCCTCCCACAGGCTCGGCCCCGCCAACGGCCTCGCCGCGTCGTGCACCGCGATCACCTCCACGCCATCGGGAACGGCGGCGAGGCCGGCCCGCACGGAGTCCGAGCGCGACGCCCCGCCGGCGACGACGAGGTCGGCCTCCCAACGGGAGCGCCGGTCCTCCGCCGGGGTCAGGTCATCGGACGGCAGGACGAGCACCACGCCGGCACACACCCTCCGGGCCGCCTCGACGGCCCAGCTCACCAAGGGGCGGCCGTCGAGGGACGCGTACTGCTTGCGGGCCCCGAACCGGGTCCCCTGGCCGGCGGCGACGACGATCGCCCAGGCAAGGGGAGCGGCGCCCATCGCAGTGTCCGCTACCCCGGTGCCCACCCCGCTACGGCAGCGCTTCGTCGAGCTTCTTCTCGGCCTCGGATTCGTCGACGCCGATGGCGAAGGTCAACTCGGATACCAGGATCTGCCGGGCGCGATTGAGCATCCTCTTCTCGCCGGCGGACAGGCCCTTGTCCTTGTCACGGTTGGAGAGGTTCCGGACCACTTCGGCCACCTGGTAGATGTCCCCGGACTTCAGCTTCTCCACGTGGTTCTTGTAGCGCCGGGACCAGTTCGTCGGCATCCGGACGTCCTTCTTCCGGAGGACGGCGAAGACCTCTTCGACCTCTTCGTCGTTGATGACCTCTCTCAACCCGACCTCGTCGGTGTTGTCGGAAGGGACCATGAGCGTGAGGTCGCCGTAGGCAAGGCGGAGCACCAGGTACTCCTTCTTCTCGCCGAACGCTTCCTTCAGTTCACGTCGCTCCACGACCGCCGCACCGTGATGCGGGTAGACCACCTTGTCTCCAACGTCGAACGACATCTATCTCCAAACACCGGGGGACCATTCCAGGGTACCGGACTTCTCCGGTCCCTTCGCCGCGCGATCGGGCTGCCGATCGCCCCATCGGGGGTGCGGGAAGGCGTTCAAACCGGGGACCGCTAGGCTCAGTTCTGACATGGACGACCTACAGGTACTCGCGAGCTCGGACCTCTTCGCCGCGTTCGACGATGCCTCCCTCGAGCGGGTCGTTGCCGGCGCCCGCTCGGTTCATTGCGAGCGCAACGACGTCATCTTCACGGAGGGTGACAAAGGCGACGAGATGTTCGTCGTCCGGGGCGGGCGGATCGCCATCGGGCGCCGGTCCCCCGATGGCCGGGAGTCGCTCGTCGCCCTGATGGTGGCCGGCGACCTCTTCGGCGAGATGCCGCTCTTCGACGGCGGCGACCGCTCCGCCTCGGCCCGGGCGCTCGAGCCCTCGGAGCTGCTCGCGATCCCCTACAGCCTGGTGCGCGAGGTCCTCGACACCCATCCGGAGTTGCTCTGGAACGTCGTCGGGTTGCTGGCCGGGCGCCTGCGGACGACCGATTCGGCGCTCGCCGACGCCGTGTTCCTCGACGTGACCGGGCGCACGGCGAAGCGACTGCTCGAACTGGCCGGTGGCGCCGACGAGTTCGCCCTGCCGATCACGCAGGAGGAGTTGGCCGGCCTGGTCGGGGCGTCCCGTGAGCGCGTCAACAAGGCGATCGCGGCGTTCATCCGACTCGGCTGGATCGAGCAGGTCGAGCGCCGGTACCGGATCGTGATGCGGGATCGGCTGGCGCAGCGGGCCCGCTGAGGCCCCGGAGCCCGACGCCGAGCCGGGCTTCAGCCGTTTCAAAGTCAGCCGAAGCGGTCGAGGATGCTCGATTCGGTCAGGCGTTCCAGGCCTTCTTTCAGCGTGCGTGAGCCTTCGGCCTCCATGCCCTGAATTCCCTCCAGGTCCTCCGGGGTGGCCCGCATGACCTTCGCCAGGTAGCCATAGCGCCCGACGATGCGGGAGATCGCCGACTCCGGAAGCCGTGGGATCTTGCGCAGGAGCCGGTAGCCACGCGGCGAGAGCTCGGCGTTCAGGTCGACGTTGCCGGGGAGGAGAAGCACGGCGGCCACCTCAGTCGGGTCGAGAAGCCGTTCGGTGTCGATCGCCCCGAGCTTGGCCAGGGCGGCGTCCACCGACGCCGGGTCGTCGTCGGGGAGGTAGTCCTGGACCACCATGCGCCGCTCGTCCTCCAGGTTCCCCATCAGCTCCTCGACCTGGAGGTGGACCATGCGGCCGTCGGTCCCGAGCTGGGTGATGTACCCCTCGACCTCGTCGCAGATCCTGCGAACCATCTCGGCCCGCTGGAGGACGCTGACGACGTCCTGGGCCGTCACCAGGTCCTCGACCTCGAGGGCGGTCAGGGCGTTGGTCACGGCGTCGAGCCGGCTCCGGTAGCGCTCGAGCGTCGAGACGGCCTGATTGGCCCGCCCGAGCAGGCGGACGACGGTGTCCAGCGGGTGCTTGGCATCCCCCCGGTACATCGTGATCGCCGCCAGGTCCTCGGAGACGGCGATGACGGGCACGTCGATCGACCGGGCGACCCGTTCCGCGGTGCGGTGGCGGGTGCCCGTCTCCGAGGTCGGGACGTGCGGGCTCGGCACGAGGTGGACGTTGGCCCGGGCGATGCGGCTTGCATCCCCGGCGAGGATGATGGCGCCATCCATCTTCGCCAGCTCCGACAGACGCTGCGGGCTGAACTCGGCGTCGAGGAGAAAGCCGCCGGAACAGATCTCCAGCACTTCGGGACCGTCACCGACGATCACCAAAGCGCCCATGCTGGCCTGCAGGATCCGGTCGAGACCCTCCCGCAGGGGCCGGCCTGGGGCGATGATGGCCAAAGCCTGGATCATCTGCGATTTCATCCGGTCCAAGGTGGCTCAGCCTAGACGATGAAGGCTGCTCCACCCCTCCCTGGATGCCCCATCCATGCACCACTCCGAGGCGCGCGGGCCGCTCCGTCGGAACCTCCGGCAAGGGCGAATACGGGCTCCGGGCCCGACGTGTCGCCCCGACCCCGAGCACGGCACCGATGGCATCCGCGAGGGTCGCGACGGGCGTGGTGGAAAGCCCCGACCCCTGGAGCCCGGAAACCTCTGGCGTCGACAGCGGCACGATGGCGCGCCCGAAGCCGAGCCGGGCCGCCTCGCCCAGACGGCGCGACATGTGGGCGACCTGTCGCACCTCGCCGGCGAGGCCCACCTCCCCCACCGCCACCAGGTCGTGGGGCAACGGCCGCTCGATGGCCGCCGACGCCACCGCCAGGCAGACGGCGAGGTCCGCGCCCGGTTCTGCGAGCCGCACTCCGCCGACGGCCGACACGTAGACATCCGTCGAGGGGAGGCTCAATTCGGCCCGGCGTCCCAGCACCGCCAGGAGCAGGCCGAGGCGACCGGCATCGAAGCCGGACGCCGATCGACGGGGGGACGGCTGCGACGTGAACGCGGTCAGCGCCTGCACCTCGACCAGGAGCGGCCGGTACCCCTCCATTGCGGCGAACACGGCCGACCCGGGTGCACCCTTCCGCCGGTCACCGAGGAACAGCCCGCTCGGGTCGGGCACACCGCTGAGCCCCTCCTCGCCCATCTCGAACAACCCCAGCTCACCCGTAGAGCCGAACCGGTGCTTCACCCCGCGCAGCAGACGGAGGGCATGGTGGCGCTCACCGTCGAAGGTGAGCACGGTGTCGACGAGGTGCTCGAGGACCCGCGGGCCCGCCAGCGTCCCGTCCTTGGTCACGTGGCCGACCAGCACCACCACCGTCCCCGTCGACTTCGCGAAGGACGCAAGGCTGTGGGCGCAACCCCGGACCTGGGTGACCGACCCGGGGGCCGTCTCGGCCTCGGGATCCCAGATCGTCTGGATGGAGTCCACCACCAGGACGTCGGGCCGCACCTCATCGGCCGCCGCCCGGATCGCCGGCAGGTCGGCTTCCGCCACCAGCCACAGGCCGGGGACCACGGCACCGAGCCGCTCGGCCCGCCGGCGCACCTGCGTCACGGACTCCTCGGCGCAGATCAAAAGGCAGCGGGCTCCGCGTTGCGCCATCGAAGCCAGGGCCTGCAGCAGAAGCGTGGATTTGCCGATCCCCGGTTCCCCGCCCAGCAGCGTCACCGAGCCGGGAACCAGGCCGCCCCCGAGCACCCGGTCCAGCTCGTCAACGCCGGTGGGGACTGGGGCGCCGGCCTCCTCGGTCAGATCACCGATCGGGACGGGGGCCGCCGCAGCCTGGCCGGGACCGCCGGCGGCGGGACCAGGGTGGCCGGGGTGGCCGGGGTGGAGGGGGTGGCTGGGGGTCATGACCTCCTCGACGAGCGACCCCCATTCCTCACAGGCCGGACAACGGCCGGCCCACCGGGGGGTGGTGGCGCCACAGTTCCGGCAGCGGTGCAGAGTCCGGGTTCGAGTCATCGGTTTCTGAGCGTAAGGAGGGGGTGTGACATCGCCGGGCGCCGGCCGCGATCTAGTTTCGGGCGGAATGAGGGGGAGGCGGAGAGACCGGCCTTGGGCGCGGCATTGGCGGTGGATCGTCGCCGGCCTGGTGTTGCTCGTGATCCTCGTCTCCGGCTGCCAGGTCCACACCGACATCGATGTGGTCACGACCCCGACGGGGACCGGCACCGTCTCCGTGACCGTGACCATCGACAAGGCGGCCGCTGAGGCGATCGGAGACATCCAGAGCGACCTGCAGATCTCGGATCTGACCGCCGCCGGTTGGGGGGTGACCGGACCACTCGCCGGCGCGGACGGCTCGACGGTCATCCGGGCGACCCACGCCTTCGCCTCCCCGTCGGAGGCATCGACCCTGGTGGCGGAGATCGCCGGGACCGGACCCGCCAGCGGCCGCCCCTTCCAACTGGAGGTGACGGAGGAGAAGAACTTCTGGTCCACCTCGAGCCGTCTGGTGGGTCGCGCCGACCTGCGCTGCAATCTGGACTGCTTCGGCGATTCCGGTCTCGCACATGAGCTGGGCGTGCCGACGGGCCTCGACCCGGGCAGCCCTGCCTCTCAGCGCCGGAACTTCACCTTCGGGTTGAGTGTCACCCTGCCGGGCACCCTGCAGCACACCAACGCCGAGTCGGTCAGCGGCCACCAACTGGCGTGGACGCCCCGCCTCGGCGAGGACACCGTGCTGTCGGCGACCACCTCTGACCGCAACCTCACGCACGTGTACGGGGCGGTGGCGGTGATCGGGGGGGCGGTGCTGCTCGTCGTCATCATCGTCGTGACCTGGTTGGTGCGGCGGCGGTCCCGCCGGCGGAGGGCCGCCGAATGGGCGCGCTGGGGCTAGGGGCCGAGGTCCGGGCGCGATCCGACCTCGGTGGCGGGGTCGGATCGCGCCCTGAATCTCCCGGGGTTCACGAAAAAGGAAAATGCCCGGGCCGAAGCCCGGGCATTTCACCAAATGGTGCCGGAGACGGTCAGTCGCCGGAACCGGCGCCGGCAAGCTCCACCGGCGGCGGTTCGATCCCTTCCACGGAACGGAAGACGATCTCGCGCCCCTCGCCGACCCCGTCGGTGCCTTCGACGTCGACGATGATGGTCTCGCCGGCCCGGAACTCCTTCCAGAGGATCTTCTCCGAGAG
>WQVT01000172.1 GCA_009785715.1 Acidimicrobiaceae bacterium
CAGGAAGGTGGCGAGCCCGTGCCTGGCGCGGATCTCCCGGCACGCGACACGAAGCAGGTGCGTGTTGCCGCCGTGCCCGTTCAGGAGTGCAAGGCGTTCGGCGCCGGCCCGCACGGCGCCGGTGGCGACGTCGTCGAGGACCGCGAGGAGCGTGGTCACCGACATCGTCACGGTGCCCGGAGCCCAGACGTGCTCGCTCGAAAGCCCGTAGGAGAGGGTCGGCAGGAGGGACACCTCGAGCTCGGGATGGTCCGCCACCACCGCTTGGGCGACGGCGTCGATGACGAGGGAATCGGTGCACAAAGGAAGATGCGGTCCGTGGTGTTCGAAGGCGCCGATCGGCTGGAGCAGCACGCGCCCCTCACTCATGGTCGCGAGCACTTCGGGCCCCGCCAGGTCTCCGAGCAGGCCGGCAGGGCGAGGGGTAAGACTCATGCGCAGGAGGCTAGAACCCTTACTGTTTCAGCCATATGAACGAACAGTGACCTCCGGCTCATTAATCTGAACACAGTCTTTCTTTTGCCGGCGTATATCGGGGGATGAGAGGACACGGGTGGCGGATCACTTGGAGGTAACTTCCGGGAAACAGCCCTGAAACAGCGGCGGGCTTTAGTTTCCGTATGCGAATCGATTGCACCTGGTACGGCACGGTGCCGATGCCCGACGCCGGCAACGACGGGCCGGCGACGGTCGATCGCCGCTACGGCATCGGCGACTATCTGGCCTGCTACGACAACCTCCTCCATTTGGCGAAGCGGAGCGACGAGCTCGGCTACAACACGATGTGGTTCACCGAGCACCACTTCCAGTACGAGGGATACGAGGTGATCCCCAACCAGGTCTTGCTCGGGATGTACTACGCAACCCGGACCGAGCGGATCCGTTTCGGCCAGATGTTCAACATCGTCCCGCAGTGGCACCCGCTGCGCCTCGCCGAGGACTTCGCGATGGCGGACCTGCTGACGGGCGGGCGGATGGTCTTCGGCGTCGGTCGTGGCACGGTCCCCCGCGAGGCCGAGTCACTCGGCGCGGTCGTTGCGTCCGGGGACAACGAGATGAGCGCAGAGCTCGATCGAGAGAACCGAGAGGTCTTCGAGGAGGGCATGGAGGTGATCCTCTCGGCATGGGGGAACGAGCGTTTCTCCTTCACCGGGAAGCACTTCACCTTTCCTCCGACCGGGATCCCTGACCGCGGCTCCACCGTCTCGACCCTGACCCTGGTCCCCCGGCCGAGTCGGAAGATCGAGGTCTACCAGGCGGCGACCTCGCCCGCCTCCGTGGACTACGTCGCCAAGCGGGGGTTCTGCGGGGTGTTCGTCGCAACCCCGCTCGAACGGCTCAAGAAGGCGTGGGACCGCTTCGGCGAGGCCGCCGCGGAGGCAGGCCGGATGCTCGCCCCTGGCGAGGCGCGCTCCCTGGTGGTCAATGTCCACATCGGCGAGACCCGGGAGCAGGCCTTCGCCAGCGGGCGCGACGGGCACGACGAGTACGTGAAGTTCCTCTCCCCCTACGGGCGGTTCCGCCACTACCTGCCACCCGGGGGCCTGACCGAGACGCCCTTCGCCTACCGGCCGACGATCGAGGAGTCGGTCGGCCAGAAGATCTGGGCCATCGGCTCACCCGATGACGTGGCGGAGATCCTCGGGCGCTACGTCGAGGCGCTGTCCCTCCAGCATCTGATCTGCTACTTCGAGTTCCCCGGGCTCGACACCGAGGCCCTCGATCGCCAGTTGACGCTCTTCACCGAGCGGGTCGCCCCCCTGCTCGGCGTTCAGATGGACCGCCGATGACCGACGAGGCCGGTTCGCTCCGTCTGGAGGGTGCGGCAGCGCCAGACGGCGGGCCGATCAGCGTCGAGTGCACCGGGGGGCGGATCACGGCGGTGTGGCGTGACGGCTCGTCGCCACCGCCGGGCGCCGGCACCGTGGTCGCCGATCTCGCCGGCCACGTGCTGATGCCGGCGCTGGCCGAGCCCCACGCGCACGTCGACAAGGCCTACACCGCCGATGACTACGCCAACCCGACGGGGGACCTGGACGGCGCGATCCGGGTCAGCATGCTCTCCTTCGCCGCTTCCACGGCGGAGGACATCGAACGGCGCGCCCGCCGCGCCTTCGCCGCCTACGTGGCGAAAGGGTGCCTGGCCGTCCGCACCCACGTGTCGGTCGGTCCCTTCGTCGGCCTCCGCTCGATCGAGGGTGTCGTGCGCGCCGCCAGGGACTTCGAACCGCTGGTCGACATCCAGATCGTGGCACACGGGAGCCCACCTACCTCCGGGGCGCAGGGTGCCGACCAGTGCGCACTGCTCCGCGACGCGTTTGACCTCGGGGCGACCCACCTCGGCGGGACGCCGTACCGGAGCGAGGACCCCGCCGCAGAGACGGCGGCGCTCCTCGAACTGGCCGGCGAGTTGGGCAGGCCGCTCGACCTCCATACCGACGAGACCATCGACCCCGCGGTGGTGTCGGTGCGGGACCTGGCCCGGCTCGTCGCCGCCACCGGCTTCCCCCACCCGGTGGCCGCGTCGCACTGCGTGAGCCTCGGCGTGATCCCCCGCGCCGAACAGGACGAGGTGGCGTCGCTCCTCGCCGAAAGCGGGGTGGCGGTCATCTCCCTCCCGCAGACGAACCTCTTCCTGCAATCCCGCGACGTGTCCCACGCGAAGCCGCGGGGTCTCACGGCCCTCGACGCCCTCTACGCCGCCGGCGTGACGGTGGCTGCCGGCGGCGACAACGTGCAGGACCCCTTCAACCCGATGGGCAGAGCCGACCCGCTGGAGGCGGCCTGCCTGCTGGTCACCGCAGGGCATCTCGACGTGAGCAGCGCATTCGACGCCGTCTCACGATCGGCGCGCCGGGTCATGGGCGTCAACGCCGAGGGCCTGGTCGAGGGTGCGCCGGCAGACCTGGTCGCCGTGCCGGGGCGATCGCTCAGAGAGGCCATCGCCGAAGCCGATACCAACCGCATCGTCGTCCGCCGCGGAGCACTCGTGGCTCGTGCCGCGCTCGGGGAGTGGTCCGAGGGTCGGCTGCCCAGGGAGGTGCAGCTTGCCTGAGTCCGCAGTCGCCGCCCGGTCTCTCCTCGACGTGGCCGCAGCGGTCGAGTCCCCCGCCGGCAAAGGCCTCGCCTTCGAAGGGGTTTCGCTCGTCTACCCCGACGGCACCCACGCGCTCGCGCCCGTGGACCTGACCGTCGCCCCGGGCGAATTCGTCTCGCTCGTCGGGCCCTCGGGGTGCGGCAAGTCGAGCCTGCTCCGACTGGCGTCCGGGCTCGTCGAGCCGACCACGGGCTCGATCGACGTGGACCGTGACCAGCTGGGCTACGTCTTCCAGGACCCCACCCTGATGCCGTGGCGGACGGTGACGGCAAACGTCGAGCTCCTCGCAGAGCTCCATGGTCTGAAGAAGGCGGAGCGTCGCCGGCTTGCCAGCGCGGCCATCGACCTCGTCGGTCTCACGGGATTCGAAAGCCATCTCCCGGCGCGGCTCTCGGGCGGCATGAAGATGCGCACCTCGCTCGCCCGCTCGCTGACGATGAACCCGGAGGTCTTCCTTTTCGACGAGCCGTTCGGGGCGCTCGACGAGATCAGCCGCGGCCGCCTCAACGACGAGCTGTCGAGGCTGTTCAGCCAGCGCCAGTTTGCCGGTGTCTTCGTCACCCACTCGGTCCAGGAGGCGGTCTACCTCTCGACCCGGGTCGTGGTGATGTCACCCCGCCCCGGCAGGATCGCCGCCACGTTCGACGTGCCGCTCCCCGTGCCGCGCGACCCGGAGATGCGCTTCGACCCGGTGTTCACCGACATCGCCCACCATGTCTCGAGCGTCTTGCGGGAGGGCTCCTGATGGCCCTCGCCACCAAGGTCCTCGAAGAGCAGGCCCCGCCGGCGCCGATCTCCATCCAGCCGAGGCCGCCTGGCAAACGCCGTCTGCGGCGCCTCGTCCCCCCGCTGCTCTGCTTCGTCATCGTGGTCGGCGTCTGGCAGGGTCTCTCGGCGTCGCTGTCCAACGGCCGGCAATTTCTCCTTCCACCTCCCTGGGAGGTCTTGACCAAGGGGCTCCTGGCCCACGACGCCTACAGCAAGATCCTCCCCGCCTTGGGGCGCACCACCGCCCTCGCCCTCGGCGGCCTCGCGGTAGCCGTCGCACTCGGGCTGGTGACGGGCACGGTCCTCTACCGGTTCCGCTGGCTCGAGCGCGCCACGTATCCCTACCTGGTCGCGATCCAGGCGATCCCGATCCTCGCGATCGCCCCGCTCATGGCGGTCGCCTTCGGGTACAACTTCTTCGCCAAGGGCGTGATCGTCGTGATCATCGCCTTTTTCCCGATCCCGACGAGCTTCCTCCTCGGATTGAAGTCGGTGGACCGGGGGCTGGTGGATCTCTTCACCCTCCACCGGAGCGGCTGGCTCACCCGGTTCCGGAAGCTGGCGTTGCCCAACGCCCTGCCGCAGCTGTTCACCGGATTCCGCATCTCTGCCGGGCTGGCGGTCATCGGGGCGATCGTCGGTGAGCAGTTCTTCCAGGCCGGCCAGCCCGGACTCGGGATGCTCTTCATCCAGTACATCGACTACGTCGATTACGACCAGCTCTACGGCTGCCTGATCGTCTCGTCTTTGCTCGGCATCGCCATCTACGCGTCGTTTAACTACTTCTCCCATCGATTCTTCGGGAGCTGGCACGAATCGGCCCAACCATGAAGGAGCAGTGCATGAAGAGAGTGACACCCAAGCTGGGTCGCGCCTTCCGGACCGCCGTCGCCTCGGCATCGGGACTGGCGATGATCGCCACCACGGGCGTCTTCGGCGCACCGCCGGCCGGAGCCCGCCCCGCGGAGTCTTTCGCCGCGGCTGCGTTCACGACCAAGCTCGCCGGGGTCTGCCCCAACCCGCTCATCGTGCAGACCAACTGGCTCGCCGAAGCGGACCACGCCGGGCTCTACGAGTTGATCGGCGCCGGCGGGACGATGAAGCAGTACTCCTACGAAGGTCCGCTCGGTTCGACGGGGATCAAGCTGCAGATCCTCGCCGCCGGACCCGGTGACGCCAATCTCTCCGCCGAGGCGACCATGTACTCGGGGAATCCGGTGGCTCGGGTGACTCCGCAACTCGGCATCGACTCGAGCGAGGGCATCATCCAGACCTCGAAGAAGTTCCCGACGGTCGGCATCATGAACCTGCAGGACCACGACCCGCAGATCTTCCTCTACTCCCCCGGGACGTTCAAAAACCTGGGCACCATCGCCTCCCTCAAGGCCGCGGCGAACTCCGGCGGCCATTTCTACGTGTCATCGCTCACCATCCCGTACGTCCAATACCTGATCAGCAAGGGAGTCCCGCAAAGCTCCTTCATCGGCGGGTACGCCGGCGATCTCGAAAAGTTCGTCACCGGCCAGGGCAAGATCATCAATCAGGGCTATGCCGACGCCGAGCCGTGGGAGCTCGCCCACGAGATCTCCGCCTGGGGGTCGAAGCCGCTCAAGTTCACGCTGATCTACAAGTACGGGCTGGACGACTATCCGACGACGCTGCTCGTCGCCAAGGGGCAGGAGCAGAAGATGGCTCCCTGCCTGCAGAAGTTCGTCCCGCTCGTCCAGAAGGGCCTCGTCGACTACTTCAAGAACCCGACGACCGTCGACAACGTGCTGGCGAAGATCAACCCGAAGTACAGCGCCAGCTACTGGCAGACGCCGGTCGCCGAATCGAAGTTCTCGGAGCAGGCCCAGCTGAAGGAGGGCATCGCCGAGAACTCGAGCGCCGACGGTGGCGCGCTCGGGGCGTTCAACCTCAACCGGGTGGAGCAGAACATCAAGATTCTGCTGCCGATCTACAAGGTCCAGAGCCCCGGCACCTACAACCCCGCGGTCACGCCGGCCGAGATCGTCACCAACAGGTTCATCGACCAGAAGATCAGGTTGGAGAAGTGACCCCCGTGGC
>WQVT01000173.1 GCA_009785715.1 Acidimicrobiaceae bacterium
GGTCATCCAGTACGTCTATGACCGCTACGGCCGGGGGTGTGCGTCGCTCGTGGCGAACGTCATCACCTATCGTCCCCGATCCGCGGTGCGGGACATGGGCAAGGCGCTCGGGGCGTCGACCGGCCAACTCGACGCCTGGGCCAAGCAGATCGAGGCCTGGAGCCCCCTCACCCCGGAGGGGAGCGTCCCGGCGGCCAGCCGGAAGAAGAGCGGTCCCTGGAGTCACGACGGCGCGGGCCACGACGCCGTCGTCAACACGAACGGAGCCGGAAGGACCGGGGGAGCCGCCGAGCACGACATCCCCGCCCCGGTCACCGACCTGGCGGCCGAGGTCCTGCATTTCCCCAGGCACCTCGGCATCCATCCCGGTGGCATGGTGCTCTGCGATCGGCCGGTGTCGGAGGTCTGCCCGGTGGAGTGGGCGACGATGGCCGACCGCAGCATCCTGCAGTGGGACAAGGAGGACTGCGCTGCCGCCGGCCTGGTGAAGTTCGACCTGCTGGGTCTGGGAATGTTGAGCGCGATCCACGCCACTATCGATCACATAGACAGGTTCTATGGGGTGGAGATCGACCTGGCGACGATCCCCCAAGAGGATGCGGTGTACGAGATGCTGTGCCGGGCCGACTCGATCGGGGTGTTCCAGGTCGAGAGCCGGGCACAGATGGCCACCCTGCCCCGACTGCAGCCGAGGGAGTTCTACGACCTGGTCATCGAGGTGGCCTTGATCCGCCCCGGGCCGATCCAGGGCGGCTCGGTGCACCCCTATCTTCGGCGCCGGAAAGGCGTCGAGCCGGCGACCCCGCTGCATCCCAAAGTGGCAACCACCCTGGAAAAGACCCTCGGCGTGCCCCTGTTCCAGGAGCAGCTGATGCAGATGGCCATCGACGTGGCGGGGTTCACTCCCGCCGAGTCCGACCAGCTGCGCCAGGCCATGGGCTCCAAGCGCAGCCACGATCGGATCGAGAAGCTCAAGGTCCGGCTCTACGAGGGAATGGCCGGGAACGGGATCACCGGTGAGGTGGCCGACCATATCTACGAGAAGCTGCAGGCCTTCGCCAATTTCGGCTTCCCCGAGAGCCACGCCGTCAGCTTCGCCTATCTGGTCTACGCCTCGGCCTGGTTGAAGCTCCACTACCCGGCGGCCTTCTGCGCCGGGCTGCTCGACAGCCAGCCGATGGGCTTCTGGTCTCCTCAGACCCTGGTGTCCGACGCCCGCCGCCACGGGGTGTGCGTCCTCGGCCCGGACATCAACGCCAGCGATGCCGGGTCCAGGTTGGACACCCTGGACAGTGAGGAGGTGCTTCGCCTCGGCCTCTCCTCTGTCCGCCACGTCGGCGCCGACCTGGCCGAGGGGATAGCGGCCGAACGCGCCGTCGGGGTTCCCTACCGTGATATCGAGGACGTGGTGCGACGGACCGGGATCAACGCCGCCCAGGCCGAGGCCCTGGCCACCGCCGGCGCGTTCGGGTGCTTCGGCCTCTCCCGCCGGGCGGCGCTGTGGGCGGCGGGGGCGTTGGCGCAGGCCGGCGCGACCCGGCTGCCCGGGCTCGTGACGGGGGTGGAGGCACCGCCCCTTCCCGACATGAACCCCACCGAGAAGAACCGGGCGGATCTGTGGTCGACGGGCCTTTCTCCCGACAGCTACCCGACCGAATTGATCCGCGCCGAGCTCGACGCCGCCGGCGTGGTGGTCGCGGCCGACCTGATGACGGTCCCCGCCGACCGGCCGGTGCGGGTGGGGGGGATCGTCACCCACCGCCAGCGACCGTCGACCGCCAAGGGCGTGATCTTCATCAACCTGGAGGACGAGACCGGGCTGGTCAACGTGATCTGCCCCCCACCGGTGTGGGCCCGCTACCGGAGGGTGGCCCGCTCCGAGCCGGCGGTCGTGGTCGACGGCCGCCTGGAACGGGTGGACGGGGTGGTCAACGTGCTGGCCCAGCGCATCTCCGCCCTCCCTCTCGAGTCGTCCCTTCTCCGCTCCAGGGACTTCCGCTGAAGCGCGCTGCGGCCGCCAGCGAGCCCCCTAGGGGCCCCGGGGATGGCAGGCTGGAGCGATGTCAGATGCCCCGCGCGGCGCGCTCCAGCCATCGGAGCTGGCGACCGCGGCGGTGCTCGGGGGCCTGACGGTCGCCCTCACCATCTTCGGGTGGTTCGTCCCCTACGCCTCGGCGGTCGGCGTTCTCGGTGTCGTCCCCATGGCCATCACCGGCTACCGGTGCCGGATACGCGCGGTCATCGCCTCGGCCGTCGCCACCGGCGGCATCACCTTCCTCCTGGCGGGGACCGGGCCCCTCGTCGGCGTCGCCACCTGTGCCGTCTCCGGCGCACTCGTCGGCGTCGCCCGCCGCCGCTCCTGGGGGGTGCTGCGGCTCTTCCTGCTGGCGATCGGCGTGGCCTCCCCCGTGTTCTCCCTACTCGCTGACGGGGTGCTCGCCGCCCTGCCCTCGCTCCGCAAACTGGCCCTCGAGCAGATCCGCAACGGGCTGCGGGGCCTGACCAATCTGGTCGTCCACGTCCTCCGAGCCGTCAACCTCCGATCGGTCGGCCACCTGGCCACCCGGGCCGACCACTACATCGACGTCGCGATCCGTTACTGGTGGTTGACGATCCCGATCTTCGTCTCCGTGGGCGTGGTCGCCCTCACCCTCCTCACCTGGTATCTCTCCTCCGGCATCCTGAGACGCCTGGCCGAGCTGCCTCCCCCCGACCTGGTCGGCGAGGCTGATCAGCCGGGAACCGGGCCGCCCGAGCCGGTCCCCGTGGCCCTGTCGGCCGTCTCCTACCGGTACGACGGCGCCTCGAGCGATGCGCTCCACGACATCAACCTTCGGGTCGAACCCGCGCAGCTTCTCACGGTCGTCGGCCGCAACGGCTCGGGGAAGTCCACCCTCGTTCGCCTGCTCGCCGGCAGGACCCCTACCTCCGGATCACTCACCCGACCCGGGCCCGTCGGCCTGGGCCGCCTCGCCGGCACGGCGCTGGTCGCGCAGCGTCCGGAATCCCAGGTGCTCGGCATCCGCGTCGCCGATGACGTGGTCTGGGGCCTGCCGGTCGGCACCGACGTCGACGTGCCGGGCCTCCTCGACGCGGTCGGGTTGAAGGGCATGGAGGACCGGGACACGTCGACGCTCTCGGGGGGCGAGCTGCAACGCCTCGCCGTGGCGGCCGCCCTCGCCCACCGACCCCGCCTTCTGCTCTCGGACGAGTCGACGGCGATGGTCGACGCCGCCGGACGGGCGGCGCTGACCGGCCTCCTGGCGGATCTGCCGGCGACGAGGGGCGTGTCCGTCGTCCACGTGACCCACCGGGTGGAGGAGGCGACGGCGGCAGACGCCGTCGTGCGCCTCGAGCGGGGAAACATCGTCCCCGCCTCGCGGGCCGTCGGGCTCGCCAGCGACCCGGCGGATGGCGACGACTTCGGGCTGGACCGCTCCGGCGGCCGATGGACGCCGGCCAGGGTCCTCGCCGCGCACCAGGCGCGGGAGGCGATCCGGGCGTGGTCGCGGCACTCGGCCTCGGCCACACCTGGATTCCCGGTGCTCAAGGTGGTCGGCGCGTCCCACACCTACGCCGAGGGGACGCCCTGGGCCCACCCCGCCCTCTCCGACATCGACCTCGAGGTCAGGGAGGGCGAGGGTGTGCTCGTGGTCGGCGGGAACGGGTCGGGCAAGTCCACGCTTGCCTGGGTCATGGCCGGGCTCATCCGGCCGACCGACGGCGAATGCCTGCTCGACGGTCAGCCCGTCGAACCGTCCCTCGGGCGTGTCGGCCTCGCGTTCCAGCACTCGCGACTGCAGCTCCAGCGGGCGACGGTGCGCGCCGATGTTCGCAACGCCGCCGGCGTCGACGCTGACGCCGCAGACGCCGCACTCGCCCTGGTCGGGCTCGACCCTTCCGAGATGGGGGACCGCTCGACCGACCGGCTGAGCGGCGGTCAGATGCGGCGGGTGGCGCTGGCGGGGATCCTCGCCAGGCGGCCCCGGGTCCTGATCCTGGACGAGCCGATGGCCGGTCTCGACGGTCCGTCGCGACAGGCGCTGTGCCGGTTGCTGGCCGACCTGAGAGTCCGGGCGGGACTGACCGTGATCGTCATCTCCCACGACCTCGAGGGGATGGAGGTCGTCTGCGACCGGATGGTCGAGCTGCGGGAGGGCCGGGTCGTGGCCGATCGCCCGCTCCACCCCGAGACGGCCGTCCCGGTCGCCGCCGTCCCGGTCACGGGGCCGGTCGCACCGGTCGCGCCCGTGGCGGTCCCGACCACCTGGGGATCGGACGCGGCCCGGACGCCCGGGCCGGCGACGTCCGAGGCGCCCGCGTCCCCCGCACGGCCACGTCGGCGCCGCGCCCGGTCGTTCGTCCTGCTCCGGAGGGTTGGCAGCGACTCACCGGTGCACCGGCTGTGGGCCGGCACGAAGCTGCTGGCGGTGGCGGCACTGAGCCTGACCGTCTCGATCCGCCCGGCATGGTCCACGACGGCGCTCGTGGCCGCCGCCGTGGTCGGCTCCGCGCTCCTCGCCCGGATCCCCGCCCGTGCCGTGCCCCGCCTCCCGTGGGCCTTCTGGGCCTTCGTGGTGGTGGGCGCCATGTTCACCCTGCTCTCGGGGGGCAAGCCGTACGTGACCGTGGGCGGCACCCGGGTGGGGCTCGGCGGCGTGGAGAGCTACGCACTGTTCACGCTGCTCAGCATCGTGCTGTTCGGGGCGTCGCTGATGATCGGGTGGACCACGCCCTCGGCCGACGTGGCTCCCGCGCTGGTGCGGCTCGGGCGACCGTTCCGGCTCCTGCGTCTGCCGGTCGACGAGTGGGCGGTGACCATGGCCCTGGCCGTCCGCAGCCTGCCGCTCCTGATCGACGAGCTTCGGACCCTGATCGCCGCCCGGCGCCTCCGGCCCCGCTTCGTCGACAAGGACGGCAAGGGTGACCGCACCGTCGACCTCGTCGAGCTCTGCGCCGCGGCCCTGGTGGTCGCCCTGCGGCGCTCCGACGAGATGGGCGTCGCCATCCGGGTCCGCGGCGGCACCACGAACTTCGCCGCCGGGGCCGGCAGCCCGAGACGGGCGGACGTCTTCGCCCTGCTCATCGTCGCCGCGATCTGCGCCGTGGCGTTCGTGATCCCGACCTGAGCGGCCCCGATAGGCCGGGACCGGAACCTATGGCCCGGCGGTCGTCGCCTCGCTGAGGCCCGCCTTCAGGTCGGCGAGCTCGGCCAGCAGCTCGAAGCTGTGCAGCCGGTCCTCGTGGCGGTACATGGTGGTGGTCACGATCAGCTCGTCCGCGCCGGTCCGCTCGAGCAGCTCGTCGAGACCGGCCGCCACCTGCCCGGGGTCGCCGACCACGTGCGAACCCGTCGCCGACCCGATGACCAGCTTCTCCCTCGGGGTGGGCTGGTACTCGGCGGCCTCCTGCGGGCTCGGGAGCTGGCCGGGACGGCCGGTGCGGAGCCGGAGCATGGACAGACGGCTCGAGCCGTGTTGGAAACGGGCCTCGGCCTCGGTGTCGGCGACCACCACGGCGACACCGACCATGGCGTAGGGCTCTTCCAGCACCTCGGACGGTTCGAAGCACTTCCGGTACAGCTCGAGGGCCGGGACCGTGTTCTCGGAGCTGAAGTGGTGGGCGAAGGAGAAGGGCAGGCCGAGGATCCCGGCCACCTGGGCGCTGTAGCCGCTGGAGCCGAGCAACCAGATCGCCGGGTTGGCGCCCTTCGCGACCGCCGCGTGCACCTGCTGGTAGGGGTGGCCGTCGGGGAAGCTGTCCTCGAAGAAGGCCCGCAGCTCGGCGAACTGCTGCGGGAAGTCATCCGCGCCCGCCTCGGCCGAGCGCCGCAGGGCGCTGGCGGTGAGGCGGTCGGTTCCGGGAGCGCGCCCGATGCCGAGGTCGATCCGCCCGGGGTGCAGCGAC
>WQVT01000174.1 GCA_009785715.1 Acidimicrobiaceae bacterium
GCCGCCCGGGCCGCCACCTTCTGCGCGGCCAGCGCCGGGGTGGTGACGATCAGCATCTCGGCCCTCGGCAGCATCCGGGCCAGGCCCATCTGCACGTCCCCCGTTCCCGGCGGCATGTCGATCAGCAGGTAGTCGAGGTCCCCCCAATCGACGTCCTCGAGGAAGTGCTGGACGGCACGGTTGAGCATCAGGCCGCGCAGCATGATCGCCTCGTCCTCGCCGGAGAGGAACCCCATCGAGGCCACCTCGAGGGTGCCGGCGCCGAGCTTCTTCTCCATCGGCACGATCCGCGGTCGGGAGTCGGGGTCACCGGCCGGTCGGGCCTCGAACGCGCCCTCCATCCCGAGCATGCGCGGGACGGAGAACCCGGCGATGTCGGCGTCGAGCACCCCCACCCGGAGCCCCCGCGCGGCGAGCCCCGCCGCCAGGTTGACCGTGATCGACGACTTGCCCACGCCGCCCTTGCCCGAGGAGATGGCCAGCACCCTGGTCCGTCCCGGGATCGTCGTTGCCACCGCCCGCTCCTGTGCCTTCCGCCGGGCCCGGGCCATGAGCGCCTTCTTGCCCTCGGCGGGCATCTCCGAGGTGCGAACGGAGACCCCGGTGACGCCGGGAAGGCTGCCGACCCGCTCGGTGATGTCCCGCTGCAGCTGGGTCCGAAGCGGGCAGGCCGCGGTGGTGAGCGCAAGGCGGACGGTGACCTTGCCCGTGGGGTCGATGTCGGCTCCCAGGTACATGCCGAGGTCGACGACGTTGTCGCCGAGCTCAGGGTCGATGACGCCCAGCATGGCGCCCCGCACCGCTGGCTCGATGGGGCCCGAGGTCTCGGCTGGCGTCGGCACCGCTCCATCGTACGGCCGTGTCATGGTACGGCGGCCCCATCGCCCGGCAGCACCATCGCGTCCCCCGCCGTCTCCGCAGTCGCCGGCGCGCGAAGTCGCCGGCCCGCGAAGTCGCCGGCCTGTTCTGCCGTTCCGCACGGCCGTCCGATACGCTGAGGCATTCCTTCAGCCTCAGGAGGTCACCTGGTGTCGATCGCCCACACCGAAGCTTCGCCCGAAGAGACCATCGCCCTGACCGACCTCGCGGCCAGCAAGGTCGGCGAGCTGCTGCGCCAGGAGGGCAATCCCGAGCTCGCGCTGCGCGTCGCGGTGCGCCCCGGTGGATGCTCCGGCATGAGCTACGAGATGTTCTTCGACTCGGATGTTGCCGACGACGACCTGGTGTCGAGCTACGGGGAGTTCCGCGTGGTCGTCGATCCGACCAGTGCCACCCTGATCGCCGGCTCGACGCTGGACTTCAAGGACGGCATGCAGAGCGGGTTCAGCATCAACAACCCCAACGCCACCCGCAGCTGCGGCTGCGGCCAGTCCTTCAGCTAGACACCGCATCTCCCAGATCCACGCCCGGGGGCCCGCCAGCACGGGACGGCTCCGTTGACTGAGGCCGGAGCTGCGCCCGTTGGGCCCTACAGCCCTGTCGTTCGAGCGGGTGACTGGTTGGTCGTGTCCGGGCAGGTGGGCGTGGTCGGCGGCTCGCTCGTGGTGGGCGGCGTCGCGGCACAGGTGAAGCAGGCCATCGCCAACCTTGCTGCCCACCTCGCCGGCGAGGGCGCCGGCCTGACCAACGTGGTCAAGACCACCGTGTTCCTCGCCGACATCGGCGACTTCGCCACGATGAACGAGGCCTACGTCGCCGCCTTCGGTGACCACCGTCCGGCGCGTTCCGCCTTCGCGGTGGCGGCCCTTCCCCTTGGTGCGGCCGTCGAGATCGAGGCCTGGGCCTTCTCGCCGCGCTGAGGCCCGGGTCGGATCGGCCCGGTCAGACGCCCCGCGGTCAGACTCCCCAGCGACCTACACTCCCCAACGACTCTGCCCGAAGCGGTAGCCCACCGAGCGGACGGTGGAGATCAGGTTGGCGTGCTCCTCGCCGAGCTTCGCCCGCAGCCGCCGGATGTGGACGTCGACCGTCCGCGCCCCTCCGTAGTACTCGTACCCCCACACCCGGCTGAGCAGGGTCTCCCGGGTGAAGACCTTGCCCGGGTGGGTGGCGAGGAACTTGAGCAGCTCGTACTCCATGTAGGTCAGGTCGAGCGGCCGGCCGCTGACCGCGGCCTGGTAGGTCTCCAGGTTGAGGACCAGCGAGCCGTACTCGACCAGCTCGGGCCGGGTGCCGCGCCCGGTCCGCCAGAAGAGGTGGGTGATGCGCGCCTCGAGCTCGCGGGGGTGGAACGGCGAGAGGCAGAAGTCGTCGAAGAGGTCCTCGCGCAGCTCGAGCTCGGCGAGCTGGTTGCCCCCGACCAGGAGTAGGAGGGGCTGGAACGGCACGTCCCGCTTGCGGAGCGTCCGGCAGAGGGCGAACGCCCCCTCGGCGTCGGCGTCGGCGCAGATGATGGCGCCGGCCCACCCGTCCTCGGGCTCGCTGCGCTCCGCGATCTCCGAGGAGCCGGCGGCCTTCCAGGGGTAACCGGCCAGGTCGAGCGCCTGGGCCAGTGCCGGCGGGGCCGGGTCGGGAAAGATCAGCAGCGGTTCCATCGTCCTCCGCAGTGTCGCAGACGGGCTGCCGGTCGGTTCGTCACAGCGCCGTTAGATAGCGACGGATCTCGAACTCGGTGACCTGGGAGCGGTATTCGAGCCATTCGGCGCGCTTGTTCCGCACGTACCACTCGAAGACGTGCTCGCCGAGGGTGTTGCGGACCAGCTTCGAGCCCTCCATCAGGTTGATCGCCTCGGCCAGCGAGGCGGGGAGGGAGTCGATGCCCGCCGTCTGACGCTCCTCCTCGGACAACTCGTAGAGGTTCGTCGCCGCTTCGGGCGGCAACTCGTACTGCTCCTCGATGCCGTTCAGACCCGCGGCCAGGAGGGCCGCGAAGGCAAGGTACGGGTTGGCACCGCCGTCGGCCGCCCGGTACTCGATCCGCGTGGAGTCGGTCTTCCCGCTCTTGGTCGGGGGGACGCGGACGAGGGCCGAGCGATTGTTGCGTGCCCAAGAGATGTGCACCGGAGCCTCGTAGCCGACGATCAGCCGCTTGTAGGAGTTGACCCACTGGTTGGTCACGGCACTGATCTCACGGGCGTGATGGAGGACGCCGGCGATGAACGAGCGGGCCACCTGGGACAGGTGGTACGGGTCGCCGTCGTCGTAGAACGCGTTGGCGTCGCCCCTGAAGAGCGACATGTGGGTGTGCATCCCGGACCCCTGCACGCCGAAGAGGGGCTTCGGCATGAAGGTCGCCATGATGCCGTGCTGGGCGGCGATCTCCTTGACCACCATGCGCACGGTCATCACCGTGTCCGCCATGGTCAGCGCATCGGTATAGCGGAGATCGATCTCGTGCTGGGAGGGGGAGTCCTCGTGCTGGGAGTACTCGACCGGGATGCCCATGTCCTCGAGGATGAGCACCGTGCGGCGCCGCACCTCGGTCGCCAGGTCGTTGGTGGTGAGATCGAAATAGGAGCCCTCGTCGAGCGGGATCGGCGGCGACCCGGGGCTGGCGCCGGCGGGTGGCTTCGCGAAGTAGAAGTACTCGAGCTCAGGGGCGGCGAAGAAGGAGAAACCCAGGCTCCTGGCCCGCTCGAGGGTCCGGCGCAGCACGTGGCGGGGGTCGCCCTCGAACGGCGTGCCGTCCAGGTTCAGCACGTCGCAGACCACCCGGGCCACCGGCGAGCCGCCGACGTAGGGGAGGAGCTGGAACGTCTTCGGGTCGGGCATCGCAAGCACGTCGCTCTCCTGCACCCGGCTGAAGCCGTCCACCGTGGAGCCGTCGAAGGTCATCCCCTCGGCCAGGGCGGTCTCGAGTTCCGCGGGCGTGATGCTGAACGACTTCGGGACCCCGAGGACGTCGGTGAACCACATCTGGACGAAGCGCACGCCGCGCTCCTCGACGGTGCGGAGCACGTAATCCTGTTGTCTTTCCATCGGTCTCCTGTTGGGGTCTCCTGGGTGGGGTTCGCCAGGTTGAGCAGTCCGTGCGCAGGGGGCGGTCGTGCCGCCGCCCTGGGCACTAGCGTGCAATTCGTCCAACGGTATGGTGACGCACCATTCGGGGTCGAGTCGCTCCTTCGGCGTCGATGTAACAAAGCGTTCATCTATTCGGAAAGAATCGGCAACATGACACTGAAAGCGTCGTCGGTATGACGATCAAGGCCGAGTACATCTGGATCGACGGCACCGAACCGGTGCCGCTGCTTCGGTCCAAGACGAAAGTTCTGCCCAGCTCGGGCACCGAGCTCCCTATCTGGGGCTTCGACGGGTCGAGCACGAACCAGGCGCCGGGCAAAGCGTCCGACTGCGTGCTCCGGCCGGTGTTCTCCTGCCAAGATCCGATTCGCGGCGGCGACAACCTGCTCGTGCTGGCGGAGGTCCTCTACACGGACCTCACGCCACACAAGAGCAACACCCGCGCCGCACTGGTCGAGACGGCGGCCAAGTACGCCGACCAGGAGTCGCTGTTCGGGATCGAGCAGGAGTACACCCTGTTCAAGGGGAGCCGCCCGCTCGGCTTCCCCGAGAGCGGCGGCTACCCCGGACCGCAGGGCCCGTACTACTGCGGGGTGGGCATGGACGACATCTATGGCCGCCCCCTGGTCGAGGAGCACCTCGACGCCTGCATCCGGGCGGGGCTCAGCATCTCCGGCATCAACGCCGAGGTCATGCCCGGGCAGTGGGAGTTCCAGGTCGGCCCGCTCGGCCCGCTCGACGTCTCCGACCAGCTCTGGGTGGCGCGTTGGCTGCTGCACCGCCTGGGCGAGAACTTCGGCATCTCGGTCACGCTCGACCCCAAGCCGGTCCGCGGCGACTGGAACGGCGCCGGCGCCCACACGAACTTCTCGACGAAGTCCATGCGCGAGACCTATGACGACGTGATCAAGGCGGCCGAGGCGCTCGGCAAGAAGGCCGACGAGCACGTGGCGAACTACGGGCACGGCATCGAGAACCGGCTGACCGGCGAGCACGAGACGGCCCCCTGGCACACCTTTACCTACGGCGTGTCGGACCGCGGTGCATCGGTCCGGATCCCCTGGCAGGTGGAGAAGGACGGCAAGGGCTACATCGAGGATCGGCGGCCCAACGCCAACATGGACCCCTATGTGGTCACCCGGCTGATCGTCGACACCTGCTGCTCGGCGCTCGTCTGACCAACGGGTCGTCCGTCCGTTTATCTTTCGGCGCCCCGGCCCCCCTGCGATCGGGGACGGGCCGGGGCCGGCCGAGCCTGAGGATCAGGCGGCGGTCGGGGTCCCGCCTCCGGGCGGCCCGCCCGGCCCGCCGGCGCGGGGCCCGAGGAACCCGCGCCCGAAGGCGCCGAAGCCGGCGGTGCCCTGGCTGACGCTGGCCGCGGCAACCGTGGTGTTGTTGACCTCCTTGCCGACGATGAACAACTCCTGACCGACCTTCAGGCCCTTCTTCGTCGTCCGGACGGTCTCGGTGACCACGGTGGACGCGGAGGTCGTCACCTTGACCTTGTCCTTGTTGAACTCGGTCAGGGTGAACGATCCGGCGGAGAGCCCGCTGATCGTGCCGAAGGTGAAGTTGCCGCCCGCCCCGAACCCGGGCCGCCCGCCGGCGCCGGGGCCGGTCGCACCGGTCCGGGGTCGGAACCCGGCGGGCAGCGAGGGACGGGAGCCGGGTGGCAGGGAGGTACGCGTGCCGCCACCGAATCCACCGAAGCCGCCGGCGCCGCGCCGGAAGGCCGGTGTGACCGTGATGCGGGTGGCGGCCAGCACGCCGTTCGTGGTGGTCCCCGTGACCGTGACGCTCTTGCCGTTCTTCAGGGCGCTCGGCTTCATGGTCTCGGTCTTCGTGAACACGGTCTTGGACGTCAACGTCGCGGTGGCCACCGTGTCGTCGGCGAGCTTGAAGGCCAGGCTCTTCTTCCCGACGGAC
>WQVT01000175.1 GCA_009785715.1 Acidimicrobiaceae bacterium
GGCGAGGGCACCGGCGAGGACGACGGCGCCGTCACCTTCTCCGGCATCGAGCCGATCGAGATCCAGGAGGAGATGGAACGGTCCTTCCTGGACTACGCCATGTCCGTCATCGTCAGCCGGGCCCTGCCCGACGCCCGGGACGGGCTCAAGCCGGTCCACCGCCGCATCCTCTTCGGCATGCACGACATGGGCGCACGCTCCGACCGGCCCAGGCTCAAGTGCGCCCGGGTCTCCGGCGACGTCATGGGGAAGTACCACCCCCACGGCGACGGTGCGATCTATGACGCCATGGTGCGGATGGCGCAGCCCTTCAGCCTGCGTCACCCGCTGATCGACGGGCAGGGCAACTTCGGGTCCCCCGACGACGGTCCCGCCGCCGCCCGCTACACGGAGTGCCGGCTCGCCCCGATCGCGCACGAGTTGTTGCGCGGGATCGACGAGGAGACCGTCGACTTCACCGACACCTACTCCGGCGAGTTCACCGAGCCCGAGGTGCTCCCGGCCCGCTTTCCGAACCTGCTCGTCAACGGATCGCAGGGGATCGCGGTCGGGATGGCGACCAACATCCCGCCGCACAACCTGGGCGAGGTGATCGACGCCACCATCCACCTGATCGACCACCCCGAGGCCACGGTCGAGGACCTGATGCGCTTCGTGAAGGGGCCGGACTTCCCCACCGGCGCCTCCATCCTCGGCCGGCAGGGGATCATCGATGCCTACCAGACCGGTCGCGGGTCAATCCGCATGCGGGCCACGGCCGAGATCGTCGAGAACCGCCGCGGCACCTCGATCGTGGTCACCGAGCTTCCGTACCAGGTGAGCCGGTCGTCGATCCTGGGGCGGATCAAAGACCTGGTCAATTCGAGGGAGCTCGAGGGCATTCGGGACCTGAACGACGGGTCCGCCAAGCAGAAGACCAACCTGATGATCGAGCTCAAGCGCGACGCCAACGCCAACGTCGTGCTGAACAACCTCTACAAGCTGACCCCGATGCAGACCAGTTTCGGGGTCAACATGGTGGCCCTCGTCGACGGCGTGCCCCGGACCCTGAACCTGGTCCAGGCGCTGCAGGCCTACGTCGCCCACCAGATCGACGTCATCACCCGCCGATCCGAGTTCCGGCTGCGCAAGGCCCGTGCCCGGGAGCACATCGTCGAGGGCCTGATCCGTGCCCTCGACCTGATCGATGCCATCATCGCCGCCATCCGTGCCTCGGAAGACCGCCCGGCGGCCATCGCCGCGCTGCAGGCCGAGCCGTTCTCCTTCACCGAGATCCAGGCCACCCACATCGTCGACATGCGCTTGGGCTCGCTCACTCGCCTAGGTCGGAGCAACCTCGAGGAGGAGCTCACCGAGCTCCGGGCGACGATCGCCGAGCTGGAAGCGATCCTTGGTGACGACGCGGTGCTCCGTCAGGTCATCAAGGACGAGCTGGGCGAGGTGAGGCGTGAGTTCGCCACCGACCGGGTTGCCGAGATCGCCCTCGACCCGGGCGAGATGGTCCCCGAGGACCTGATCGACGACGAGGAGCTCGTCGTCACGATGACGAAGGCGGGCTACGTCAAGGCTGTCTCGGCCTCGATGTTCCGCACCCAGGGTCGGGGTGGCCGGGGGGTGACCGGCACGTCGCTGAAGGACGAGGACCTCGTCACCCGGGTCATCCACACCTCGGCGCACACCCACCTGTTGTTCTTCACCAACCGCGGGAGGGTCTACCGCCTACGGGCGTACGAGATCCCCGTCAAGGAGCGCACCGCCCGGGGAACGGCGATCGTCAACCTCCTGCAGCTCGATCCGGGTGAGCGGGTGCAGACCCTCATCGACACCCGGGAATTCCCCGCCGACCGGTACCTCCTGTTCGCGACCCGGAGTGGCCAGGTCAAGAAGACGACGTTCTCCGAGTACGACAAGTCCCGCAAGGAAGGGTTCATCGCCATCAACCTGCGTGACGGTGACGAGCTGGTCGGGGTGATCGTGACCTCCGGCGGGGACGACGTGTTCATGGTCTCCCACGACGGGATGGCCATCCGCTTCTCCGAGGACGACGTGCGGCCGATGGGTCGCGACGCCGGCGGGGTACGCGGCATGCACCTGCGCGCAGGAGACCACGTCGTATCGATCGACATCGCGCGAGACGACACCGCGATCCTGCTGGTCACGGAAGCCGGCTACGGCAAGCGCACACAGCTGGACCACTTCAACCGTCAGGGTCGGGGCGGCCTCGGCGTCCGGGGCATTCGGCTCACCGCGCAACGAGGTGGAGTGGTTGCCGCGTTTATGGTGGGGCTGGATGATGAGATCCTGGTCATCTCGTCAGAAGGGGTCACGATGCGTATGGCCGTGCGAAGCATCTCCAGTCAGGGGCGCGATGCCACTGGTGTCCGGTTGGTCAGCCTGGATCCCGGGCAGGTGGTGGCGTCGGTCGCGCCTGTCCTCTCCGCAGATGACGCCGAGGGTCCGGAAGACGCTCGCTGATGGCTGACCGAGCGACACAGCCGGTGACCCGCGTGGAGGAGTCCCCGGTGCCCCAGGGCTACGGGGCGCTGGAGGAGCCGTCACCGGAGTCGGAGGGCTCGACGACGGAGGCCGAGGGCCGTGCCGAAGAGGACCAGGCTTTGAACGGTCACGCTTCCAACGGTGATGCAGGTGCCAACGGTGATTCCGGGGAGCGTGGGCTCTCGGAAGGTTCGTCGGGAGACGGCGGGGCAATGCAACGCCTCGAACGGCTCGGACGTGCCGTTGGCCAGCGCGGTGGCGCGATCGCGCGCGCCTCGCGGCGCTTGAGCCTTCCCGACCTGCCGTCCGCGAAGCGGGATCCGAAGAGCCCGTCGACCAACGGCGCCGAACGTGCGACGGATAGCGGCGGGGAGTTGGACGGGGCGGGGGTGGACGAGCCGTCCAACGGGAGTGCGGAATCGGACCTCGAGTCGTCGGCGGTCGTCGCCGGCGCGACGTCCCCGGTGCGGGCCGCCACCCGCACGACCCCCAACGTGGCCCCGGTCCCCCATGAGCTCGCCGCGCGACCGACCACCGACGCACCCCCCGTGCCGCAGCGTCGCCCGACCCCGGACCGACGGGGACGGCCCAGGACCCCGCCGCCCGTCGCTGCGCCCACCACGAGCCGCTCCCGTCCGCAGTCCCGTTCCGAGGAGGAGATGCTTCGGGCTGCCGGCCTGATCCAGCCGAGCCCGCGGTGGGGCCGCCAGAGGGTGCGCGTGGTCCGCGGCACCAGTTCCCGGCGCATGGTCCGGAGGGTGGACACCTGGACCGTGTTCAAGCTGTCGCTGTTCTTCTACCTGCTCGGCTTGCTGGTGCTGCTCGTTGCCGGCGTGATCCTCTGGAACGTGGCGAGCACCTTCGGGACGATCACCAGCATCCAGAAGACGATCAGGACCTTGTTCGTCCTCAACAACTTCCGGCTCCGGTCTCGACCACTCCTGGAGTACACCGCGGCGGGGGGTCTCGTGCTGGTGATACTCGGCACGATCGTGAACACCGTCGCGGCGCTGATCTACAACCTGATCAGCGACATCTTCGGGGGTATCCAGGTCGTGGTGGTGACGGAGCCCGAGTAGCGCCCTGCTGGAACTGCCCGGGCGGCGCTTCGACGGTCGGAGGGGCGGCGGCTAAGATCTCTCGGCCGCAACTGCGGGGCTATAGCTCAGCCGGTTAGAGCGCAGCACTGATAATGCTGAGGTCGGTGGTTCGATTCCACCTAGCCCCACCAGGAACTTCCTACTCAGAGCGCGCGTCCGTGGCGGGGTGCGAGCCGTCAGGCGCGTCGGGGATAGGCTGCGCCGGTGGCGGTGCAGCGGAAGGTCTCGGTGGTCGGAGCTGGCAGCGTTGGAGCGACGGTGGCCTACGCCTCGCTGCTCAGAGGCGCGGCCAGAACGATGGCGCTCTATGACATTGACCGCGATCGGGCTCTCGCCGAGGTACTCGATTTGGACCACGGAAGCCAGTTCTATCCCACGGCGAATGTGATCGGATCCGACGATATCGCCGTCACGGCGGAGTCCGAGATCGTCGTGATCACCGCAGGCGCCAAGCAGAAACCCGGGCAGACGCGCCTGGAGCTGGCGACCGTCAACGTGCAGATGTGCCGGTCACTCATGCCGAAGCTCCTCGAGCTGTCCCCTGACGCCATCTTCCTGTTGGTCACGAATCCCGTGGATGTGGTGACCCATGCCGCCGTGCAGGCGTCCGGGCTGACGAACGGCCGGGTGTTCGGCTCAGGGACGGTGCTCGATTCGTCTCGTCTGCGCACGCTGCTCGCCCAGGAGTGCGACGTCGCCGTCCACAGCGTCAACGCGTTCATCGTCGGCGAGCATGGGGATTCCCAGGTTCCGGTCTGGAGTCAGGCCGATATTGGAGGCGTCCCGATTCGAGACTGGTGCCCATCGGGAGGCACGCCGCTCGACGAACCAACGCTCGACCGCATCGCTCACGAGGTGGTCAATGCCGCCGAGCAGATCATCCGCGGGAAGGGCGCGACCAACTTCGCGGTCGGCCTCTCAGCTGCCGAGATCGTCGCCGCGGTCTTGAACCACGAGCGAAGCGTCATGCCGGTCTCATCGCTCCTCGCCGGCCAGTACGGCATGGACGACGTCTGCCTGTCCCTGCCGTCGATTGTCGACGGTAACGGTGTCGACGTGGTGCTCACTCCGCCGCTCTCCGAACACGAGACCGGCGCCCTGCGCCACTCGGCGGAAACGATACGCGGCGTGCAGCGGTCGCTCGGGATCTGACGACTTCGGAGGTCGTCGGACGCCATCAGGCGTTCATCTCGTGTTCACTCCAAGTGACAAATGATCATCCGGGCCGCCGGCGCATCGGGTGTGCTGGGTGACCGCGCGAACGCACTGATCGTGAGCCAATACTTCTGAGATACCTCGGCTCCGAGGCCGGAACCGAGCAATCGTTCCCATCTTGCGTGCATCCCGAGATTGAGACTCTTTCAGCTATTTGCACGGAGACAATCGAGCCGCTGACCTGCCCATTCGTACCAACAGGGACCATCCTGGCCGCGCTGAGTGCCGCTTTTCAAGCAGATGGCGATTTCGAGTCCTTTCATCTCTGCCACATAAAAGGGCTGTTCAAGGGGCCTTTCCGGCTCGTATTGCGTTGCCAAGCTCTTGCTGAGATACTTACGCCGAGGGGCAACCAACACCCGTTCAACACCGAATGAAATAGGGGACGAGCCAGTGGGAAGACGCCTTATAACCAGAAGGACGACTGCCGCCGTGGCGGCAGGTTCCGCCCTTATTGCTGCGGGCACCTTTGGCGTGACCTCGGTATCCGCCCAGCCAGGTCACCATGAGAGGGATTCGAGGGTGCGGGAAGCGAGGTTCCTGAGGGACGTTCCTCGGGTCCTGCGCGGCACGGTCACCGCGGTCTCAGCCGGCAGCTTCACCATCACCGAGCGGGATGGCACGACGCAGGAGATCCTGACCACGTCGTCCACCACGTTCCACGAGACCGGTTCGCCGGTCGCTCCGAGCGGGGTGGCCGTCGGAGAGTTCGTCGTGGTCTTCCTGGCCCGACCGATGATGCCGGCGCCGGCCAGCACCACGACCACGACACCCGCCTCGACGACGACGGCCGGGGCCACCCTCGCCGCGTCGGTCTCCGGCTCGTCCACGACCACGTCGACTCCTCCGACGACCACGTCGACTTCCACCACCACACCCACGCCTCCGACTCCGACCGCCGCGTCGGTTGACATCGTCTTGCGGGCCGAGGCGGGTACCGTCCAGTCGTTCACGGGTGGGGTCCTCACCCTGACCACGAGGGATGGGGGGACGGTCACCGCCACCGTGACGGCCACCACCTCCTTCTTCGAGGGGGGCGCAGCCGTGACGGCTGCCGCGCTCAC
>WQVT01000176.1 GCA_009785715.1 Acidimicrobiaceae bacterium
CGGGCCTGGGCAACGACCGAGGGGACGTAGATCTCCTGGCAGTACGTGGCCCAGTCGATGACCGCCGGGTCGAGGTTGAACTCCGCCCGGTCTTCGGGCGGCAGCCCCTCGTGGAGTTCGAGCAGGCGTTCGACCGAGAAGACGGCTTCACTCTCCGCGTAGGCGCCGTAGAGCTCGACGTAGCCGAGGGCCCGGCTCGCCTCCTCCCGGCGGTCCTCGAGCTTGGCCGTGAGGTCCGCCTCCCGGCCCCGCAGCGGCAGCGCCTGGAGGGTGCGCTCGGCGATGGAGAGGGCCTTGTGGGTCTGCTGCAGCTGGCGCTGGACGCGGCGGCGGCCGGGGAACGACCACTCGGGGACGTTGATGGGCTGGTCCTGGCTGTCGGCGAGGGGGTGCTCGGTGAACCACTGGCCGACGAGGTCGACGAGATGGCGGTAGCGGAGCGGGTTGCGTGACCCCGACGCCGAATGCACGACATCAGGCTGGTCCAACGGCCCCCGCGCCGCCACGGCCAGGATCGCCGCCACCACGAGGTCGACCGGGATGACATCGACGATGCCCTCGGGAATCCCGGGGAATTCCTTCAAGAGACCCCGGCCGTACCCGATGATCACGGGATCGGCCATGCGGAAACCACGGATCCATCCCGGCGCCGGCTCTTGGAGGGCCGCCTCGATGATCGACGGCCGCACGATGGACAGCGGGAGGTCCCCCCGGCCTTCGAGCAGCGCCCGTTCGCCGAGTGCCTTCGTGTAGGCGTAGGCGTCCGGCCATCCGAGCCCCTGGGCCCGCGACTTGCCGCGCACGACCATCTGCTCCTTCACCCACTCCTGGCGAAGCCGCTCGGAGCGCTCGGCCAGGAGCGGTGTGCCGGCGGCGCCCAACTCGGCGCGGGCGAGCCGGGCGAAGCGGGCCAGGATCTTCGGCTCCCGGCTGGCGGCGTCGGCGTCGGCGCGCGCCCGCCGGGCGGCGGCCACCTCGGGTTCCCAGTCGACCTCCGTCGACCAGGGGGTGTCGGTGAGGAGGGCCTCGGGGGCTGTGCCCCTGCGACCGCCGGCGACGTAGGCCGTCGAGACGGCGATCAGGTGCGGCAGCGTCTCTTTGGTCTGCCCGTCACCTGCGGGCCCGGTCTGGGCGTGGAGCCGGTTGAGCGTGTCCGCCACCCGGAGCGGCCCGAGCAGGTTCACCTCGACGGCATCATCCAGCGGTGAATCGAAGCTGACCGCGGCTGCCGAGTGGATCACGGTGGCGCAGCCCGCCAGGATCTCGTCGCCCTCGGCGTCGAGACCGAGCCCGTCTACCCCGACGTCGCCGGCGACGGGGAGGATCCGCCGGTCCATTTCCGCCTCGAAGCGCTCTCCGAGCTCGGCCCGGAGGCGGTCGAAGCAGTTGTTGCGAAGCACTTCCCGCCGGATCCGGTCGGCGGCCCCGCGCCGTCCGGGGCGCACGACGAGCGCCACCTCGGCGTTCGGAACGGCTCGCAGGATCCGCTCGGCGAGTGCGGTGCCGAGGAATCCCGTGGCGCCGGTGACGGCGAGGCGTCTGCCGGCGAGGGCTTCGCGGAGCATCCGCCTTGTCTAGCAAATCTTCTCTACCAATTGGTCAGTCGGGCGCACCGGGCCGCCGAGCGCACTGGGCCGTCGAGCGCACTGGGCCGTCGAACGCGATGGGCGGTCGGGCGCATTGGGCGGTCGGGCGCACTGGGCCGTCGGGCGCACTGGGCGGTCGAGCGCACTGGGCCGTCGAGCGCACTGGGTCAGGAGGGGCGATTGGTCGGGCGGGCGCTGGGTGGGTGGCGGGGCCGAGGGGCGGCGTGCTTTGAGCGGGGCGCTGCGGCGGATGTGCGCGATCCCGGTCCATGTGCTTGATTCCGGGTCATGTGAGCAGCCACTGGTCAAACGGCGTCATGCGCCGCTCACATGGACGCGTCCTGCTCACATGGACGCGTTCTCGTCACAAGGGGCGGGCCGTCGCCCGGGGCATGTCAGGTCGTGCGCAGAGGCCGGCGGTAGGTGCACCCCGCCTCTCCCACCTACCATCTGCCCGTGCCACCACCGAGCCCCCTCCGCCGCTCATCCGACGGCGCCACCAGAGACAGCGTCGGCCGGTCCCGCCAGAACGGCACCACGCGGGGCGACACCCGGGCGAGGGTGGTGGACGCCGCGTTGCGGGCGTTCGGTACCCGGGGCTACGACGCCACGTCCCTGGACGCCATCGCCGCCGACCTCGGGATCCGAAAGCAGACGATCCTGTACCACTTCCCCTCCAAGGAGGCTTTGCTCGAGGCGGTGGTGGACGAGGCCGGGACAGAGCTGAGCGGGGTGCTCGAGGACGCCCTCTCCGTCGCCTCGAGCGCCCGGCACCCTTCGGGCGGTCCGGGCTGGGCGCAGGTAGAGGCCATCGTCCGCTCGGTGTTCCGTCTGGCAGGCCGTCGCCCGGAGCTTCTCGGGCTTCTGCGTGAGGTGAGCCGGCTCGGTCCGGGGCCGGCGGGGCGGATGATCGGGGTGCTCGAGCCGTTCATCGCCCGTGCCACGGGCTTCTTACAGGAGCAGATGGCGACCGGTCGGGTGCGTAGCCAGGACGCCCGCTTGCTGTTGCTCTCCACGTATTCGGCGGTGATCGGGGTGGCCACCGAGGTCGAGGTGCTGCGCGGTCTCGGCGTCGAGCCCACTGCCAGGTCTCTGGTTCGCCGGCGGAGCGAGGTGCTCGACTTCCTCCGCTCGGCCCTGGTGATCGACCCGGCCCCCCGGCCCTCCGGTCAGGAGGTGGCGTCCGATCCGGAGGTGGCCAGCGAATCGGAGGAGTAGTCGGACGTGTTCGACACCGAGGGTTCCGTCGTTCCCGACGGACCCTGGCCGAAGAGCCGGAGCACGTTGCCCGTGATGCGCTGAACGATCTGGCAGGGCACCCCGGGGCCGCAGCTGTTCAGGAATCCGACCCATCCGATGGTCCCCGTCGAGACGACGCCGGCGTCGCTCTTGCGGACGGTGTAGTAGAGCATGTCGGCGTCGCCGGTCGTGCCATAGGTGGTCTCGACGGGCGAGTGGGCGAGGATCTGCACGTCCTGTGGTGCGAATCCGTCGTCGACATAGTGGTCGTAGTCGCCCGCGACCAGATGAGCCAGCGATGAGCCCTGCCGAAGGCCGGTACGCGCGAACGGCCATGCGGTCGGGTCGACGATCACCATCGGTGCATTGATTCCGTAGCCGCCGTAGGTGTTCCCGACGATCTCGTCGTTCCGCTTCTCGAGCGGGGGGTCACTCCAGTCGTTCGGGGTCGACAGGGCAGGGTCGGTGGAGGTGATCGGATCCTCCTCGGCGCTCCGGTAGGCCACCATGAGCCGGTCCGGTCCGAGGGGGCTCGATTCCAGGCGGGCGGGGCGGAGGCCGGGCGTCGCGCCGAGGAAGAAAAGGTTGACGCCGTCGCCTAGGCCGTTGACCAATCCCTCGCGCTCCCCCGCGGTCCAGAATTCGTTGTGTCCGAGCGACAGCAACGCCTTGTGCTGTTCGAGTAGTGACGGATCCACGCTGAGGTTGATATCCGTCAGGTACGTCACGTCCAATCCGTGTTCCTCGGCGAATCGGACGGCCGGGTACTCGAGGTTCAGGAAATCCGCGGATCCTTCGCCGTCGCTGAAGGTGTAGTCGTAGGGGCGGTCATAGGACACCACCCGGGAGCGGTAGGGGTCGGTGGGGCCGTTTTCCCCCGTGGGGTCCTGGAAGCAGTCGTAGCCCCCGTAGGGATTCCAGGCCTGCCAGGTGAGGACGCTGTTCAGGATGACGTAGGTGGCGTGGCTGGTCGGATCGATGATCGTCAACGGGATATAGCTCGCGCCGCCGGTGCTGGCATTGAGCTTCAACAGATAGTCGCCCTGCACCCACTTCCGGGTGATGTCGACCGACAGCGACGGCTTCCATGGGCAGGAAACCGTATAGGTCTCGTAGCTCACGGGGCACGTGTCCTGCGTCGACCCCGAGAGTGAGGTGGACTGCCAGATGAGCCGGGCGCCTGTCCCGCCGTAGTAGCCCATCCTGTACGCGGCTACCTGGAAGCTCGGGGCCGTGGTGGACACGTAGAGCCCTACCTGCTCGCCTACCTGCGCCGAGGTGTGATCGGCGTAGCCCACGATCGTCGGATCGGTGGTACCGGGGGGGATACGCCACGAGTTGGTGCCCGGCTTGGCATTCTCGGTGACCACCCAGCGGGCCTCGGTCCCGTAGGAACCAAGGAACGTCGCCGGCTGGGCTCGCCGCGGTCGCTCGTGCCGGCGACCGGCGGGACCCTTCGCTGCGCTGGTGCTGGCCGACGGCGTGGTGCTTTCGGACGGCGTGATGCTTTCGGGCGGCATGGTGCTCTGGGGCGGCGTGGTGCTTTCGGCCAGGGTGGTATCAGCCGATGTGCTGGTGTTCCCCGCGGTGCTCGTATTCTCTGCTGCGCCGGCATTCCCACGCGCATTGCTGTGCGGACCGCCGCTGGTGAGCTTCGCCGGCCTCTCCGCCACCCCCATCCCTGCCGCCCCGATACCCCTGGAAGCGATCTTTATCGTGGTGGGCACCGCCGTGGCCGTCTGGAGCGAGGCCGGTTGCCCCCGCCGAGACCCGGACTGCCCGGTCGCAGTCCGGTTGGTGTGGTCGGACCCGAAGGTCTGCCGGCTGCCGAGCGCGCCGGCGGCCAACACCAGTAGTACCAAGATCACCTGTGCAGGCCGGCGCCGATACCAGCGTGGGCGGCGGGAATGGCGCGCCATGCGCAATCATTACCCCATCGTCGACTTGCAGGATCGTCATCCCCAGCGCCTTTGTCAGCGACCTGACCATGCAGGGGTGATCCGGAGTCCGGGGCTGAGTCAGAGGCGGCGCAGGACGGTGACGACCCGCCCGAAGATCTCGATCTCGGCGGGGCTGAAGACCATCGGCTCCAGCCGGGAATTGGCGGGCTGCAAGACGACCTTGTCTCCCTTTCGGCTGTAGGTCTTCACCGTGGCCTCCTCTCCCGGAATGCCGGCGACGACGATGTCCCCCTTTTCCGCGGTCGGCTGCTGGCGCACGACGACGTAGTCGCCGTCGAAGATTCCCGCCTCGATCATCGAGTCGCCGCGGACCTTCAGCATGAACAGCTGCCCGTCGCCGGTGAAGTCCTGGGGGAGCGGCAGCAGTTCCTCGACGTTTTCGTGTGCGAGTACGTCGGTGCCGGCGGCCACCTGGCCGACGAGTGGAATGTGGCGGGTCGGCCGGCGCTCGACGGCGGCGCCCGAGACATCGTCGTAAACGAGGGTCAGGGTCCGCGGCTTGGTCGGGTCGCGGCGCAGGTACCCCTGACGTTGAAGAGTGCTCAAGTGGGTGTGGACGGTCGACGAAGACGTCAGCCCGACGGCCTCGCCGATCTCCCGGACGGAGGGCGGGAACCCCCGCTCACGGATCTGCTCGACGATGAAGTCCAGGATCTCCCGGCGCTTCCCGGTCAGCTCTTCCGGCGCTGCTCCACCCATCTGTTCCCCTCCTATCACGCGTCCTCCCCTTCTGATGGCCGACACACTTTCCGCGGCCGAGCCCTGTCCTTTGTCCCCTCCCGGTACACGCCGGGTGCGCTGGATGCCTGTCACGCCCTTTCAGGGTAGCCCCGCCGTGCGCCTAGATCAAACATTCGTTCGATCGAGCCCTTGACAACGAACAGATGTTCTGGTCAGCTGGAACGGAACATGCGTTCGGAAGGTACGAATCTTCGGGAGGCACGATGGTCGCAGCTCTTATCGAGGATCCCGGCCTGGACGGCGACTTCTACGGTGACTTCGCAGGCCGGCCTGCCACTCCGCGGCGGTCCCACCCCCGTCCGGCCGGTCCCCGAGCCGCC
>WQVT01000177.1 GCA_009785715.1 Acidimicrobiaceae bacterium
AATCTCGTCATCCCCGTGCGATGGCGGTAGCAGTGCTCCTTCGTCTCGTCGAGGTTGTAGACCCGCAGCTTGTAGCCGCCCGTGGGCTCGGGCCACGGGACGATCGGGGCGATGTTGTCGACCGGCGGCTCGTACTCGTCCCGGTTCGGGCAGCGGTCGAGAAGGTCTCTCGCCTCAGAGGTGAAGCCGATCCAGACGTCCCCGCCCTCGGGGAGGGCCACGGTGCTGTCGCCCGGGGGCAGGATGACGAGCGAGCCCACCGGGACGTCGAGCGACTCACCGGCCGCGGCGACCCGCAGCGGGTGGAACAACGCCCAGACAAAGGCTTCATCAGGGTTGTCTCTGCGGACGTAGGCGGCGCCGCCCGGTCCCTTCACATAGACGCACACCATGTTCTGTGTCCGGTGATACCAGACCTCGGCGCCCCCCTCGCCGCCGTCGTCCGGCTTGTCCTCATAGAACTTCCGGTAGGTGCCGATCATTCCGGTAGTCGCCGGCATGCACTCCCCCTTTTCGCAGCGATTGTCTGATGCCAGCGAGAGCTACAGCCCGACGAACTGAGCTATCGAACCACCGAAGAAGCGCTCACGGAGCTTTTCATCGGGCGGAAGCAGCTTCTCGAAGAATGGCACCGCCGTCTTGCGTCCCTCGATGTGCGGGTAGTCACTGGAGAAGACAAACACGTCCGGGTCCGGAAGCCGCTCGAGCATCTCCTGGACCGTGAGACTCTCCTGTCCGGACTCGATGAAGCCCGCCAAGGCGGTGAGGCGGACCTGACGCTGGATGTACTCCGAAGGCTTGAGCGGCAGCTTGTAGAAGTTCTCGTGCGGTAGGCCGTCCATTGCGATCTTCGAGGTCTTGGCGTCGATGTCGAACAGGAACCCCGGAAACCAGGAGTGTCCACACTCGGCCAGGATCATGCGAAGCCGTGGATGACGCTCGAACACGCCGTCGAAGACCATCGCCATCAAGAACTGGCGCGTGGGAGCCGCCTCTCCGATGCCACCGAGATGGACGAAGGTCTCAAAGCTGCGTCCGTTGTTTGCGTACGCGGGATCTGCGGGCGTACCGAACTGGATGTGCACGTAGACGACCATCCCGAGGTCCTCGGCGGCCGACCACAGAGGCTCATAGTCCGGGTGGGTCCAGGACTTGGCCCTGTTCTGCGTCAGGTGGAAGGCCCGGCTGCCCGCCTCGCGCATCCGCGTCATCTCGGCGATGGTCCACTCGACATTGGAGGGGTCGATCTGGGCCACCGGCATCAGCCGATCGGTGTACCCGCGAAGCTGCTCGACGGCCCAGCTGTTCCACGCGCTGACGGCGCGTGGCATCAACTCGGGATGGCCGCTCTCGCCGACTTGATAAGACAACTGGGAGAAGCCCGCCGTCGGATTGACAAATTGAAGGTCGATGCCCTCGGCGTCGCAGACCTCAATGCGAGCCGCGCCGTCGAAGTAGGGCAGGAACTCGTCGCTCGCGCCCTCCTGATGCTCGCACTGCAACGTGTCGGACTTCTTGCAGTGCAGCAGGTTCTCCACCGTACACAGCTCGAGAGGGTCCTCGATGGCCCGGTGGTCGGAGAACCGGCCTTCGGCGGTCCTCCTGATCAGCACTTCTTCGAAGGATCGAGGCGGCGGAAGCTGAGCAGCCAGTTCAGGATCGGAGTAGTTGAGCCAGTCGAGCGGTTCAAAAAAGTGAGCGTCAGGATCAATGACTCGCAATTGTTCTGCCTCCCCTGATGTGCTGAAGCGACCGGCTGCCCTGGCAAGCGGTGGCAGCCAGCCTAGCGCTGCCGGTTCTTGGAAAATCGATGTCACCGGGGCCCGCCCTCTGAACTACCCGGACAGCGGCTCCAGGGCGTCGAGGTCGTCGTCCGGCGTGAGGAAGCGGCCGGACAGCCGGTCGAACTTCCCGGATCCAAGCTTCACGCACAGCTCCGCGCACGCCTCGAAGCCGGCCGTCCCGTCCTCACCGGCCTCCTTCCGCCCGGAGAGCCTGTTGACGAACCACGGCACGTACTTCCGGGCGTCGGGGTCGTCCATGGTCAGGTCCGAGATGCCCGTCAGCACGCTTCCGGGGTTGATGGAGAAGGCGGCGACGCCGTGCTCCCTGCCCTCCACGCCGAGGAACTCCATGAGCCGGATCTGGGTGTTCTTCGCCACCCCGTAGCCGGACATGTTCGGAGAGACCCGGGTGCCGCCCCTGCTCGACACCACGATCACCCGGCCGCCACCACGCTCGATCATGGCGGGGACGAAGGTGTGGACGCAGTGCATGGCGCCGAGGACGTGCACCGACTGAGCGGTCCACCACCTCGCCGGGTCGACGTACCACGTCGGTCCGAATGGCCAAGGGACGCCGGCGTTATGGACAGCGAGGGTCACGGTTCCGAAGCTCTTCTCGGCCGCGGCCCGAACCTCTTCGATGTCCTCGAGTCGGGTCACGTCCCCGACCACCCACACCGCGCGACCACCGGCCCCCTCGATCAGCCCGACAGTCTCCTCGAGCTCGGGCTGGGTGCGCGAGGTGACGACGACCGCAGCTCCCTCAGCGGCCAGACCCTTGGCGATCCACTGACCGAAGCCGCGGCCGCCACCCGTGACCACCGCGACCTGGCCCTCGAGCCGGCCCGTCATTGTTTGTCAGAGCAGACCTCGAGAAGGAACGACTGCAGCTGCCCGAAGAGTGCGACCGACGGCTCGCCCTCGGGATCCGATGCCAACCACCCTGATGCCGGTGTCTCGGTGAGGTACAGATCCACGCTCCCGCCGCGAGCTCTATAGGAGGTCACGAATCGGTCCAGATGCGGATACGGGTGGCTTTGATCTGCCTCCGAACCCACATAGAAAACGGGTGGCGTCGCGACGGCCTCACCCCGTTCGAGGATCCGTACCGGACTTCCCTCGCTCATGGCATCCTCACTCCCCCAGTAGGCGTCATGGGAGGCGAGGATATTGGCGGTGAATTCCGGGCGCTCACCCGCTCGTTCGAGGTCCTTGGCGTACTGGTATCGACCCAGTGGATCGATGACCGGCCAGAGTGCAACCACGTAGGGCACGCTGGCGTCGAACGCGGCAACCGCCGGTGCCGATGTGTCCGCTGTCGCGGTGTAGCGGGGTTCGCCGGGACGCATGCCGAGGAGCACGGCCTGGTGGGCGCCTGACGAGCTGCCCATGATTCCGACCCGATCGGGAGTCGTGCGAAGCCGCTCCGCATTCGCTTTGGCCCATCGAATGGCAAAATTCGCGTCAGCAACCGAGGCGGGATAACCGGCGACGGGCGGCATACGGAAATCGATGGATACGACGGCGACCCCGAGCCGCGCGAGGGCGGAAAGCATCGTGTCGTCCTTGGTCCGGTCATTCTCCGTCCAAGCACCGCCATGCAGGTGGACGAGCGAAGGAAATGGCCCACCGGACTTCGGCATGATGATTCGCGCGAGGAGCGCCGAATCGCCATGGCGAAGGTACTCCACATCATCGATGTCAATATCGTATTGAATGCTGGATGGTGTCGGCATCAGACTCAGCGCACCTGGTCGCAGTAGGCGAACCCGACGTCGATCGGCGACGAGTAGATGTTGACAACGTCGACGATGGTGAACGGACTTCCCTCTGCCATCGATGAGGCCGTGATCCAGTCGAGTTCCTCGCGGGTCCCTCCCTGAGGACCGGGCATCAACGGCAGGATGCCGCTCGCACCGCGGCTCGGGATGTCGAACGCCTGACTCTTGTCATCGTCCGGCACGACGTAGGCGTCGAAATGTTCCGCCCACGCGTTGATGTCCCCTGCCTCGAGGTGCTTGATCGCGATCTCGTCGAACTCCTCGTTCAGCCACGCCTCCTTCTCCCCCGGCGTGTGCCAGAGACCGCCGGAGCCGACCGAGACGACACGCAGGTCCTCGGGATACGCATCAATGATCTTTCGCAGTGCGTGTCCCAGAGCGACGGCTCGGGCCCCGGTGAGGCAGGGTGCATAGATGGAGTTCAGCACGATCGGGATGGTCGGGATCGAGTAATCGGTCCAGTAGCCCAGGGGATTCATCCAGGCATGGCCGATACCCACCTCGGGGTTCGGGAGCTCCAATGAATACGCCGGGTCAAACCCCTCGGCGATGAGGCCGTACACGAGCGCCTTCGCCAGGTCGGGGTGCCCCGTCACCGTCTGCTGGCCGTCGATCGGGCTCACGCCCTCGGGGAGCGGGACCGACTTGTCCTGGTCGTGGTAGCGCTTGCCGCTGAACTCCGCGCCGGCATAGACCGTGATCAGCGGCATCACCTTCAGGCTCGGCGAGGGGAAGTTCTCACTCTGGTCGGCGCCGAAGATGAGGAGCACGTCCGGCTTCATCTCCGCCAGCTTGTGCTTCAGCGTGTTCTTCGCCGCGAGAACCCGCTGCGCCTTCTCCTGCCGCTCTTCGAAGGTGTCCTGCGGGACATCAGATCGGAGACTGCGATTCTGTCGCACCCGATCCCACGCTTCCGCGGGGCGGTCGATCCACACGTGACTGGTGTTGAGCACTCCTACGAGCTTCGCCACGAAGCCTCCCGAGCTCTGCTCGTCCCCCCTGAGTAATCGGACGAGTCGTTCGAATCATGATAGTTCGCCGACACTGAGGCGGGATCGGCCCGCTCCCGAATGGGCCCGGGCCTGTCAGGATTGGGACGTGGCCGATGCCGTGCGGTGGTGGGACATGCGTCCGGCGCAGGGGGGACAGGCGAAGCCCTACACCTGCCCGATTTGCCACGGGGTGCTGCTGGCGATGACCCCCAACACGCTGCTGATCCCAGAAGGCGACCCGAGCCGTCGCCGTCATGCACATACCGCCTGCGTGGTGACGCAGCGGAAGGCCGGCAAGCTGTTGACCAGAGCGGAGTGGGAGCGGGCCCAGTCGCCACCAAAGCCCGCCGGGCGACCGTGGTGGCGGCGGCTCCTCGGTTCCCGAGCGCTTCACTGACCCCGAGGCGACCTGCGGGGTGGCGTGGCGGGCGGGAGGAGCCGGCCGAGGAATTCCTCGAGCGCGGTCTGGGCGGATGCCTGAGCGCGGCTCACGTCGTCGGCGACAGCGATCAGGTGGGCGAGCTCGCTGAGGGTTGCGAGCAGCATGTGGGAAAACGGGTCGACCAGCTCGGCCTGGAGCCTGCCGGCGTCGGCGATCTCTCCGACGGCCTGTTTGATCAAGCCCAGGGCGTATTGCTCCTCAATTTCCCGCCAGCGCTTCCAACCCAGCACGGCTGGTGCGTCGGTGAGCAGGATGCGGCGCACGACCGGGTCGCCGGCCAGCTCGATCCAGCTCGAGAAGCCGGATTTGAGCATGTCGACGGGGTCGGTCTCGCCGTGTGCGGTGGCCGCCGCCACCACCTCCTGGCCGACGCCTGTTTCGAGCTCCGCCACGACCGCTTCGAACAGGTCCTGCTTCCCGGGGAAGTGATGGTAGAGCGACCCGCGGCTCACGCCGGCGTGCTCGAGCACCGCCTCGATCGAGGTGTGGTCGTACCCGCGCTCGGCGAACAGCTCGGTGGCGGCGGCAACGAGTTGCCTGCGGGTCGCCTGCCCTCGCTCGACTCGCCTGTCCACGTCAGCCGGCACCGTGCCCCCTCACCCTCGGGAAACCCCCGTTTGACAGAAAACTAGAAAACCATTGACAAACCGTTGGTCGGTTTCTACATTTTAGACCGACGGTCGGTTTGCTCGGGTCCATGCCAGCGAGACGAGCCCCCACCGACGACCCACCGAGTCTCCAAACCGACCACCCAACCCACGACCCAGGAGAGGTGGACGCATGTTCCTGCCCGGCTTCGACGATCACCGCCACCAAATCAGCACCCCGTCCGCGGACCTCAGCT
>WQVT01000178.1 GCA_009785715.1 Acidimicrobiaceae bacterium
AGGAACCCGTGCGTCTCGGGGAGGTTCTCGCCGGTCGTCCCCTCCCGCTCGAACAGGTAGGGGACAGCGTCGAGGCGGAACCCGTTGAGGCCGATGTCGAGCCAGTACCGGCACACGTCGAGCATGGTGTCGGCGACCTCGGGGTGGTCGTAGTTCAGGTCCGGCTGGTGGGCGAAGAAGCGGTGCCAGTAGTACTGACCGCGCTCGGGATTGAAGGTCCAGTTGGACTTCTCGGTATCCGTGAAGATCACCCGGGCGTCGGCATAGGTGTTGTCGTCGTCGCGCCACACGTACCAATCGGCCTTGGCGTTGCTACGGTCCTGGCGGGACTCGATGAACCACGGGTGCTGGTCGCTCGTGTGGTTCATCACCAGGTCAGCGATGAGCCGGATGCCCCGGCGGTGGGCCTCCTCCACCAGTTCCACGACGTCGGCGAGGTCGCCGTACTCGGGGAGGATCGTCCAGAAGTCGCTGATGTCGTAGCCGCCGTCGCGCAGCGGGGACTGGTAGAAGGGGAGTAACCACAGGCAGTCGACGCCCAGCCACTGCAGATAGTCGAGTTTTTCGGTGATACCCCGCAGGTCGCCGGTCCCGTCGTTGTTCGCGTCGTAGAACCCGCGGACGAGGATCTCGTAGAACACGGCGCGCTGGAACCACAAGGGGTCTCGCTCGCCGGGGATCCCGACCGTGTCGTGGAACCCCTGGCTTGCGGACAGATGGGTCACGGCTGGCGGACGACGAAGAGGTGAGCCGCCTGGCGTGCCGGGTCGAGGCGGACAAAGCCCCGCTCCCCCTGCCAGGACCAGGTCGATCCCGACAACTCGTCGAAGACCTGGAACGGCCGCACGGCGTCCACACCCAGGGTGTCGAGTCGCAGGGTCACCCACCCCTCCTGCGCGTCGTACGGATCGAGGTTCACCACGGTGAGCACCACGTCGGTCCCGTCGTCCGAGCGCTTCGAGTACGCGATCAGCATCGGGTTGTCCGTCGGGTGCAGCACCAGCGATCGCATCGTCCGCAGCGCCGGGTGCCGGCGCCGGATCCCGTTCAGCTCCGTGATCAGCGGGACGAGCGTGTTCGGCTGGCTATAGTCACGGACGATAATCTGGTACTTCTCGGAGTCGAGGTACTCCTCGTTCGTCGGGGAGGCGGGGCGGTTCTCGCCGAGCTCGTAGCCGCTGTAGATCCCGTAGATGGGCGACGCGGTGGCGGCCAGCACCAGGCGCAGGGCGAAGGCCTCGAGCGGTCCGTTGCGCAGCGGGCCCGAGAGGATGTCCGGGGTGTTCGGCCAGAACGCCGGGCGGAGGTAGTCGGCAGCCGGCCCATGGGCGAGCTCGTCGAGGTACGCCCAGAGCCCTTCGGGCCCGTCCCGCTCGGTCCGCCAGGTGAAATACGTGTAGCTCTGCGAGAACCCGACCGCGGCGAGCTTGGCCATCATGTGCGGCCGGGTGAACGCCTCCGCCAGGAACACGACGCCGGGGTTCTCGGCCTGGACGGCGGGGATCAGCCATTCCCAGAAGGCGATCGGCTTGGTGTGGGGATTGTCGACTCGGAAGATCTCGATGCCGTGGCCGATCCAGAAGTCGAGGATGTCCTTGCAGGCCTGCCACAACGAGACCCGGTCGGCGTCCGAGGCCGGCCAGAAGTTGATCGGCACGATGTCCTGGTACTTCTTCGGTGGGTTCTCCGCATAAGCGATCGAGCCGTCGGGTCGGTGGTGGAACCATTCCGGGTGGGCCGAGACCCACGGATGGTCCGGCGAGCACTGCAGGGCGTAGTCGAGCGCCACCTCCATCCCTGCCTCGCGCACCACCGACACCAGATGGTCGAAGTCCTCGAGCGTACCGAGGTCCGGATGCACGGTGGTGTGGCCGCCATCGGAAGACCCTATGGCCCAGGGGCTACCGGGGTCGCCCGGCCCCGCGTTGAGCGTGTTGTTCGGGCCTTTGCGGTGAGATCTGCCGATGGGGTGGATCGGCGGGAGGTAGACGACGTCGAAGCCCATCGCGGCCAGGGCCGGTATCCGCGCCTCGGTCGCCCGGAAGCCACCATGGGAACGGGGGAAAAGCTCGTACCAGGCGCCCACCGCCGCCCGCTCCCGGTCCACCCGGAGGGGCAGCGCAGCGGCCGTGGTGAAGTCGACCGCCCCGTACGGGCCCCACATCGCCGCCGCCACGGGCGGGGAGAGGGCGTCGGCCACCCGCTCCTTGTCGACCAGACTCCGGTCGCGCAGTCGGGAGAGCGCGTTCGCCACCACCGGGGGGAGCCGGCCGTCGCCGAGCGGTTCGGCGGCCGCCAGCAGCAGTTCCCCCTCGGCCAGCTCCACGTCGATCTCCTGGCCCGCCTCCAACTTCGCCTCCACCTTGTGCGCCCAGGTGGCGTGCCGATGGGTCCAAGCCTGCACGACGAACTGATAGCGGCCGACCCGCTGCGGCACGAGCACGCCGCTCCAGTCGTCGTTGCCCTCCTCGCGCAGGGGAGCCACCTGCTCGGCCTCGCCGCTCCCCGCCGGGAACAGCAACACGCGTGCCGCGAGCGCGTCGTGTCCCTCCTTGAAGATGGCTGCTCTCACGGTCAGGGCCTCCCCGACCACCGCCTTGGCGGGATGCTCCGCTCCGGGGGTGCGGGGGTGGATGTCCTCGATGACCAGACGTCCCGTCACGACACGCAGGCTACGAGGCGCGGACCGCTCGAGTGGGACACCGGCAATGCCGCAGATCACGGCCTTCTTACCGGTTCATGACGATCCGACGAACGTCTTGAGCCTCCATCCATCGTGCCGTACCGTACCGGGGGTGAGGGCCCTTAGAACTTTCACCGTGCGGGCCAGGCTTCCTGAGGCCTTGGCCCCCCTTCAAGAGCTCGCCTTGAACCTCCGGTGGTCCTGGGATGAGCGGACTCGTGACCTGTTCCGTTGGGTCGACCCACAGGTGTGGGAAGGCTCGAAACACGACCCGGTAGCGATGCTGGGCCACGTCGGGCGCGAACGCCTGGAGGCGCTCCAATCGGACTCCGCGTTCATGAGGTTCATGAACGAGGACTACCACGACCTGCAGCGATCCCTCGAGACCCCGCGGTGGTTCCAGCAACGCCATGACACACCGCTGCAGGGGGTGGCCTATTTCTCGCCGGAGTTCGGCCTCGCCGAGGCGATCCCCCAGTACTCCGGTGGTCTCGGTGTGCTGGCCGGCGACCATCTGAAAGCAGCCAACGGCCTCGGCGTGCCACTCACGGGCATCGGGCTCTTCTATCACTACGGATACTTCAACCAGTACCTGAACGCCGACGGTTGGCAGGAGGAGTACTACCCCCCACTCGATCCCCACCAGATGGCCCTCCGCCTCGCTGAGCGCCCCACCCCCGAGGGCGGCAGCGAACCGGTGACGATCGAGGTGCAACTGGCCGATCGGACCCTCACCGCCCAGATCTGGCTGGCGCAGGTCGGCCGGATAAAGCTGTACATGCTCGACGCCGACCTCGACGTCAACCCCGGCGAACTCCGCTCGGTGACCGACCGCCTCTACGGCGGCGACAACGAACACCGGCTCCAACAGGAGATCCTCCTTGGAATCGGCGGGGTCCGCGCCCTCTCGGCGCTCGGGATCCCGACGCAGGTGTTCCACACGAACGAAGGCCACGCCGGGTTCCTCGGCCTGGAGCGCATTCGCCGGTTGATGATCGACGAGAAGCTCTCGTGGAGCGAGGCCATCGAGGCGGTGCGCGCCGGGACCCTCTTCACCACCCATACGCCGGTACCAGCCGGGATCGACCAGTTCCCCCGCCAGCTGATGGAGAAGTACTTCCGCTCCTGGGCCGAGGAGTGCGGCGTGACGTTCGACACGTTGATGGGCCTGGGCCACTTTCCCCACGAGCAACCTGACGCCCCGTTCAACATGGCGGTGATGGGCCTCCGCCTCGCCGGGATGTCCAACGGGGTGGCCAAGCTCCACGGCCACACCAGCCGGGAGATGTTCACGGGCCTGTGGCCGGAGGTGCCCGCCGACGAGGTGCCGATCGGCTCGGTGACCAACGGCGTGCACGGGCGGACCTGGGTCTCCTCGCCGATGAGCGACCTCTTCACCAAGCACGTCTCACCGGCCTGGGACGAGGCTGGTCCGGACGAGTGGGCGCGCATCCTCGACGCTCGCGAGGACGCCGTCTGGCGCGCCCGGGAGGAGGGCAAGGAGAGGCTCGTCAGCTTCGTCCGTGACCGCCTGCGCGCCAGCTACCGGGCGCGGGGAGTCTCCGAAGGCGACATCGCCTGGATCGATGAGGTCCTCGACCCCCGGGTCCTCACCATCGGCTGGAGCCGGCGCTTCGCCACCTACAAGCGGGCCACGCTGCTGCTCTCCCAACCGGAACGCCTGAAGGCGCTGCTGCTCGACGAGACCCGCCCCATGCAGCTGCTCTTCGCCGGCAAGGCCCACCCCGCCGATGAATACGGCAAGTCGATGATCAGCCAGTTGGTGCAGTTCTCGAGCGACCCGGCGCTCCGCCATCGCATCGTGTTCGTGGAGAACTACGACATCTCGGTCGCCCGCATGTTCTACCAGGGCAGCGACGTCTGGCTGAACACCCCGCGCCGGCCCCAGGAGGCCAGCGGAACCAGTGGCGAGAAGGCGGCGCTCAACGGGGCGCTCAACTGCTCCATCCTCGACGGCTGGTGGGACGAGATGTTCGACGGCGACAACGGCTGGGCGATCGCGTCGGCAGCAGACGAGCAGGACCTCGACCGAAGGGACCAGATCGAAGCGAACAGCCTGTTCGAGATCCTGGAACGCCAGATCCTCCCCCTGTACTACGACCGGCGCCCCGGCGAGCGCCTCTCCAAGGCGTGGGTCCAGCGGATCCAGCACTCACTCGCCACGCTCGGGCCGAAAGTCCAGGCGTCGCGCATGGTGCGCGACTACGTGACCGGCTACTACGAGCCGCTCGCCGTTCGCAGCGAGTCCCTCGATTCGAGCGGCTACAAGAGGGCGCGGGAGCTCGCCGCCTGGAAGGCGAAGCTGACCAAGGCGTGGCCCGGGGTGATGGTCAAGGAGGTCGGCGGGGACTCCGAGCCCGCGGAGATCGACCTCGGCGGCACCCGGACGGTGAGCGCCGAGGTGGCGCTCGGGTCGCTCACCACGGATGACGTCACCGTCGAACTGCTGCACGGGCCGGTGGGGATGAACGACCAGATCGGGGAGCTCAGCGCCGTCACCCTGCACCCGAGTCCAGACGGCTCCTCATCGAATCCGGGCCTCGTCCACTACGAGGGCAGCTTCGACTGCTCGTCGGCAGGCCGCCACGGCTACACGGTGCGGGTCGTGCCCTCCCACGCAGACATGGCAGCCTGGGCCGAGCTCGGGCTCGTCGCCTGGGCCTGACCCGCACCAGCGGGCCCCTAGCCCGGATCCGCCGGATCAGGGAGGGGGCGCAGCCCCGCCAGCAGCCGCTCCGCCGCCTCGTAGGGGTCGAGGGTGCGGTCCCCGAGCCCCGCAATCGCCTCGCGCCCTTCGGGGGCGCCGAGCAGCGCCTCTACGTCGCGCTCCAGCCGGCTGGCGAGCACCCGGCGCATCTCGGCAACCACCTGGGCCTGGCGCCGCTCCGTGAGGCGGCCGGAGTCGACCAGGTACCGGTGGTGGGCCTCGACGCTGGCCCACAGGCGTTCCATCCCGGCCCCCGTGGAAGCGGAGGTGAGCAGCACGGGCGGCCGCCATCGTCCGCTCGGCCGTCCCGGCACGTCGCCGGCCGCCGGCTCCCCTCCGGCCCCATCCTCGCCGGCCGCCTCCCGCCCCAGGTCCAGCATCGCCTCCAGGTCCACCCGGGTGGACTCGGCCCCCCCGAGGTCCGCCTTG
>WQVT01000179.1 GCA_009785715.1 Acidimicrobiaceae bacterium
AGGGGGTGTCGCTGTTCTGGCCCGTGCTGAGGAACGAGAAGCCGCAGCCTGCCCTCCCGCCGCTCTCCTCGGTCCCGGCCCAGGTCATCAACGCCTCGACGTGGGGGCCGCGCCAGGCGGCCATCGACACCTGGTTCGCGAACAACATCGCCCGCTGACCGTCAGCCAGCCGTCGAGTAACGCTCGAGACTCCGCGTCCCCGTCACACCCGCTTCACATTCTGAGGGGCGACGATGACAAGATAACGAGCATCGGAGGGGCAATGATGGGATGGGTATGCGCGTCCTCGTCGTAGAGGATGAGACCCGGATGGCGGCGCTCTTGAAGCGGGGCCTGGAAGAGGAGGGCTACGCCGTCGACATCGCCGCGGACGGCACCGAGGGGCTCTGGCTCGGCAGCGAGCACGACTACGCCGCCATCCTCCTCGACGCCATGCTGCCGGGGATCGACGGCTTCGAGGTCTGCGCACGGCTGCGGGCCCAGGGAAAGTGGGCGCCCGTGGTGATGCTCACCGCCCGCGACTCGATCGAGGACCGGGTGCGCGGGCTCGACGCCGGTGCCGACGACTACCTGATCAAGCCGTTCGCGTTCGCGGAGCTTCTGGCCCGGGTCCGGGCCCTGCTCCGGCGTGGCAACCCCGAGCGGCCGAGCGTGCTCACCGTCGGCGACCTGCAGCTCGACCCCGCCGCCCACCGCGTGACCCGGGCCGGGGTCGACGTGGAGCTCACCGCCAAGGAATTCGCCCTCCTCGAGCTGTTGATGCGCCACGTCGGTCAGGTGCTGACCCGCGACCGGATCCTCGAGCATGTGTGGGACTTCGCCTACGTGGCCGGCAGCAACGTGGTCGACCAGTACGTGGGCTACCTGCGCCGCAAGCTCGACCGGCCCTTCGGCCGGGAGGACATCGAGACCGTGCGCGGCACCGGCTACCGGCTCCGGGCACCCGCCCAGGACCACCCGGTCCCCACCCACGCCACCCCGGTGTCCGAGCTTTCCTGATGCCCGCCCCGATGCTTCGAGGTCGCTGGGTCCCCCGGCGACCGCGGAGCATCCGGGCCCGCCTCGTGGCCACCTACACGGTGGTCGCCGTCGTCCTCGCGGCCATCGCCTTGATCCTGTTCGTGGTCCTCGTCCACCGCTCGCTCAAGGGATCGCTCGACGCCTCGCTGGCGACCCGGGCGACCCCGGTGGTGGCCGCACTCGGCGAACACCCGCTCCCCGACCTCCAAGCGCTGACCGGCACGGGAGCGGCCCCCGTGGGCCGCGCCGGCGCCTCGTTGCAGCCGGAGCTCGATGCGATCGCGTTCGTCCTCCGCCCCGATGGGACCTTGGCCGCCGCCAACCCGGAGCCGGTGCCCCCGACGATTCTCGCCGACGGCAGGAGGGCGCTGCGCGCCACCGAGACGTCGTCGCGCACGCTGCAGGTCGGCGACGACCGCATCCGGATGTTGCTCGTCCCGGTTCCCCGCGGTGGGTCGACGTGGGTAGTCGGGGTCGGCGCCGACCAGGCCGTGGTCGAGTCCACGGCGAGCGAGGCCATCCACCAGCTCTATGTGGCGGTGCCGGTGTTCATCATCCTGGCGGCCATCGGCGCCTGGCTGCTGTCGGGGGCCGCCCTCCAGCCGGTGGAGCGGATGCGCGCCGACGCCGAGACCATCGGGGAGCGGGACCTGGACACCAGGATCTCCGTGCCGGAGACGGCCGACGAGCTGGCCCGACTGGCTCGCACGTTCAACGCCCTCCTCGATCGCCTGCGCGGCTCGATCGACCGCCAGCGGAATCTGGTCGCCGACGCCGGCCACGAATTGCGGACACCGCTGGCGGTGCTCAGCACCGAACTGGAACTGGCAGACCGGCCGGAGCGGAGCCGTGAGGCGTTGCTCGACGCCATTCGCCACGCACGCGACGAGGTGGGCCGCCTGAACGAGCTGGCCGAGGGCCTGCTGTTCCTGGCCCGAGCGGACGGGACCGCCAGGATCATCGAGCCTCGCGACGCCGATGTCGTCTCGGTGATCGGTGACGCCGTGCGGGCCACCCGGGCCCGCGCCGAGGCCGAAGGAATCCTGATCGCCGTCGAGGCTCCGGGTGAGCTGTGGGCGTGGATCGATCCGGGCGCACTGCGGCGGGCGGTGGACAACCTGATCGCCAACTCGGTCTCCGCCATGGCCGGGTCCGCCCGTGCTGATGGCGCTCCGCCGCCGGAGCGCCGGGTGGTGATCTCCGCGGCGGCCACAGACGAGCCGGGAGCAGACGGCCTCGAGCCCGCACCGGATCCCCATCCCGTCGTGACCGTGGCGGTCTCCGATACGGGCCCGGGCTTCCCGCCCGAGTTCATCGGGCACGCCTTCTCCCGCTTCCGGAGGGCCGACACCTCCCGTACGAGCGCGTCGGGCGGCTACGGGCTCGGCCTGGCGATCGTCGCCGAGATAGCCGCCGCCCATGGTGGAACCGCCATGGCCGCCAACAACCCCGGCTCGGGCGCCACCGTCACCCTCCGGTTCCCCCGTTGGGGCGAACCGCCGACCCGGGGACCACGGGCACCGTCCGGTCCGGACGTGAGCGCAGTGTTCGGGCCCGACGTCAAGGTCGAGTCCGCTCCGATCTCGGTGCGATCAGGCTGAGGTCAGGCCGCGATCAGGCGCCGGCGGCGATGAAGATCACCATGAAGCCGCCGAAGAGCAGGCAGTAGAGCGCGAACGGGTTGAGGTTGCGCTTCTTGCTGAAGTAACCCCAGAGGAACCGAACGGCGAGCAGCGAGACGAAGAAGGTCACCACCGCGCCGCCGACGATCTGCCCCCGCACGCCGGCGCCGAGCGGGCCGGTGAGGTCGCCGATCTTCAGGATGCCGGCCGCCGCGATGACCGGGGTGGCGAGGAGGAAGGCGAACTTGGCGGCGTCGTCGTTGTCGAGCCCGCGGACCAGACCGGCCACCATCGTGATCCCGTCCCGGCTGATCCCGGCGATCAAGGCGAAGCACTGCACCAGGCCGATCAGGAATGCGTCCTTGAAGGACATGGACACCAGCGTCGGGGAGATGGTGCCGTCGTCGCCCGTCGCCAGCCGCTCCGAGGTGCCGGCGGGATGGGCATCCCGGCCCGGGCGGGCTGCGACGGCATTGTGGGCAAACGTGGCCCGGTCGCGGGCACGGACCCGCTCGCCGAGTCCGAGGATCAGGCCGTTGACCATCAGGAACACCGCCGCGAGCATCGGCTTCGCCATCAGGGTGCGGACCTTGTGCTCCAGTTCCAGGCCCACGATGCCGACCGGGATGGTGGCGATGATGATCAGCCAGGCCATCTTTTCGGCGGAGGTTTCGACCCGACGCTTGGCCAGGCTGGAGAAGAAGCCGCGGATGATCCGCACCCAGTCACGCCAGAAGAACACGAGCAGCGCCAGGGCGTTCGCGACGTGCAGGCCCACGATGAAGGCGAGCCAGAACGACTCCGAGGCGTCCTGGCTCCGCACCAGGTCGTTCCAGCCAAACAACTTGGGGATCAACACCGAGTGCCCGAGGCTCGAGACGGGGAAGAGCTCGGTCACCCCCTGAACGAACCCGACCACGATCGCCTGCAACCAGGTGAGGTGGGTCGGCACGGACTCATGGACGGCCGCCGGCAGCGCTTGGACGAGTAGCACCTTCGGAGCGTAGATCGCTCACGTGTACGGCGGATGTACCCCCGGCGGGTTACGCGGTCCCGCCGGCCTTCGCCGGATCGTGCAGGGTCCCGTCGAAGGTCGGGCCCAAGGCGCCGGCGATGGCCTCGGCATCCCAGCCACCGCTGCGGACGAGCGTCGAGGTCTCCTCGGGCCGCGACCACAACGCCAGCTTGTCCCCGCCGAGGCCGATCGCCTGCCCGGTGATCCCCGCCGCCGCATCGGAGGCGAGGAACACGACGAGCGGTGCGACGTCCACGGCCATGCCGAGGCCGCCCTGGCGCATGTCCTCCGGCACGGGCTCGCCGCGCTCGGCGGCCTCGGCCACCTCGCGCAGCCGCGGGATCGTCGCCACCATGCGGGTCATGGCCACCGGGACCAAGGCGTTGACGGTGATCTCGTCTCGGGCCAGCTCCATCGCCCACACCCAGGAGATGGCCACGATGCCCGCCTTGACCGCCGAGTAGTTGGTCTGGCCGAAGTTCCCCCGCTGCCCGGCCGGCGAGCCGACGAGGATCAGCCGCCCACCGCCACCCTGCTCGCGGAACTGCGCCGCCGCCGCCCGGCCGCAGGTGAAGGTGCCGCGCAGGTGGGTCTCGACGACGAGGTCGAAATCCTCGTCGCTCATGTTCTTCAAGGTCTTGTCGCGCAACACCCCGGCGTTGGTGACCATGATGTCGAGCCGGCCGAACTCCTCGACCGCCTTGGCCACGAGCTCGTCGGCGGCAGCCGTCGGCCCGACGGGGACGACCACCGAGGCTGCCTGCCCGCCGGCGCTGCGGATCCGCTCCACGGTCGCCCCGGCAACGTCGGCGTCGATGTCGTTGACGATCACGGCCGCCCCGGCCGCAGCGAGCGCCTCGGCGTACGCCTGCCCCAGCCCGCGACCGGATCCCGTCACCACCGCGACCTTGCCGTCGAGCGTGATCTTTCCGTCGTCTCCAGCCATTGCAGCCTCCCCCGAGGTTGATTGTGCCGGCGCCGCCGGCGATTGCGCTGACACCTTATAGTGGGCGGGTCCCGCCGCCGGCGGGGCACATCGTGGGGGCCCCGAGGAGCAAACAAGCACGTGTCTGATCTGAGCGACATCGTCGCGATCGACGTCCATACCCACGTTTCGACGTCGGTCAAGGCGCCACCGCCCGAAGCCCCCTCGGAAGGCGCTGCAGCGATGGCGCGGTACTTCCACACGGAGGCCCGGGCGGCCACCACCGTCCCCGACATCGCCGCCTATACCGCGAGCGGAAGATGATCTGTATCACCTTCAAGGAGAACGGGATCAAGCTGCTCGGGTTGGACGCCGCCTGACCAAGGGCACATGACCAAAGGAATCACGGTGACCGAGAGATTCGACGCAAGTGCGCTCGGCCAGTGGTCGGAGCCCCGAGCCTTCAAGGTGGAAGGGTCGCAGATCGCCGCCTACGCCGCGGCGACCAACGACCTCGCCCCGGACGCCGTGGCCGGTGAGGTCGCGCCCCCGGTGTTCGCGATCGTGCCCGCCTTCGGCGCCGGCGGCGGCTCGGTCGTCCGCGAGGAGTACCGCAGCGAACTCATGGGGCTGCTGGTGCACGGCGAGCAATGGATGGTCTTCCACCGCCCCATCCGGGCCGGCGACGAACTCGAAGTCCGCGGAGCGGTGATCGGGATTCACGCCAAATCATCGGGTGTCACCGCCATCATGAAGAGCGAAACACGGAGCGAGGCGGGGCTCGTCAACGAGCAATTCGTGACGATCTTCTTCCGCGGCGTCGAGTCCGGCCTCGACGTGGGCGAGGCGGCGCCGACCCTGCGCAGCGTGGCCGGCGACGCCCGAAGTTCCGGAGAGTCAGGGAAGCTCCTCGCGGCCGTGACCTATCCGGTGGATCCCGATCAACCGGCCCGCTACGCCGAGGCCTCCGGGGACCACAACCGCATCCACACCGACGACGAGTTCGCCCGCTCGGTCGGCCTGCCGGGGGTGATCGTGCACGGCATGTGCACCCTGGCCTTCGCGGCACGGGCCGTGCGGCTCGCCGCCGGCGAGCCGGCGACCGCCGGAGTGGCCCAACTCGGGGCACGCTTCACCCGTCCCCTGCTTCCCGGTGATCAGCTGACGACCCGCGTCTTCGACCTCGGCACGCCGAGCGGGGCGGCGGGCACCCGTGCCGTGCGCTTCGAGTGCAGCGACGGGGCCGGGAACACG
>WQVT01000180.1 GCA_009785715.1 Acidimicrobiaceae bacterium
CGGAGGTCCCGTTCTTCGACGTCCTCACCACGATGTCCGATCCGGAGCTCCCACTCACCGTCACGGAGTGGGAGGAGTGGGGCAACCCCGTCGCCGACGCCGGGGCGTACTTCTACATGAAGGCGTACTCGCCCTACGACAACGTGCCCGGGTCTCCGGTGAGTGGCTCGGGGGCGGGCGGGGGTGGGCGGCCGGCGATGTACGTCACCGCCGGGCTCAACGACCCGCGGGTCGGTTACTGGGAGCCGGCGAAGTGGGTGGCGAAGATGCGGGCCGTCGGGTGGGGCGACTCCCCGGTCATCCTGCGCACCGAGATGGGCGCCGGCCACCAGGGTCCCTCGGGGCGCTACGACGCCTGGCGGGACGAGGCCCGGGTGCAGGCCTTCGTGCTCTCGGCGGTCGGCCTCGGGCCGGCGCTCACAGCTTGATCTTCATCCCCTCGGCAGCCGCCAATACCTTCGGCCCGTGGCCGTTGACCAGCGCTTTCGTCTCCGCGAGGATCCGGTCCATCACCGGGTCCGTGTGCGCCGGATCGTGGTGGAACAGCACTAGCCGGGCCGCGCCGGCCTCCTCGGCGACCTTCAGCGCGTAGTCGGTCGTGCAGTGCCCCCAGTGCGCCTTCTCGGCGAACTCGGCCCGCGTGTACTGGGCGTCGTGGATCAGGAGGTCGGCGCCTGACGCCAGCTCCATGACGGCATCGGGGATCGTGTCGAGGCCCACCGGGGCCTGGAGATCGCTGATGTAGGTGACCGTGGCCCCATCCCAGGTGACCCGGTAGCCGAGCGTCGGGCCGGTGTGGGGCACCTGACGCACCAGGACGTCAGCCCGGCCAATCTTCAGCCGGCACGTGCCGACGTCGTGGAAACGGTAGTCGCCCCGCAGGTCGCGGAATCGGATCGGAAAGTACGGCGGCCGCATGAATCCGTCGAAACACTCCGCCAGCGTCCCCTCGGGGTGTTCCGGCCCGTAGATATCCAGCTGAGCGCCGATTCGATCGGCGGGCGGGAAAAAGGGGAGCCCCTGGACGTGATCCCAGTGGATGTGGGTCACGAGCGCAGTTCCCCGAAACGACCCGTCGGTCGGCTGCGTGCCCCCGAAACTCCGCAGGCCCGTTCCCAGGTCGAAAATGATCGGCGGCTCGCCGGCGACGGTGAGCGATACGCAGGCCGTGTTACCCCCGTAACGCAAATGCGAGGGCAAGGGACACGGACACGAACCCCGAACCCCGAAGAACTCGACGAGCACGTTCCCTCCCAACAAATGCTGGAGTGAGGCTAGGACCCGGCAATGGCGGGATGTCCGCAATGTGACGAATGACCTCTCGACGCCCCGTGGAGGGGTCCGGAGAGAGGGGGTTCGGTGCGGGGGGGTTGGTGCGGGGGGCGGGGAGGGTCCGGTGCGGGTCACGGGAGGCGCAGGCCGCCGGCGTCGTCGAGCACCGCGAGACCGTCCGCCACCAGCCCGGATACCACTCGCTCCGCGCGGGCGGGATCGTCGGGCCAACCCGCGGCCCCGGCGATATCCCCGGCCGACAACGCTCCCGCGAGCAGGGCCGCCACCACCCTCCCACGCCCCTCACGGTCCGATCCGGCGAAGCGGGACTGGCGCCCCGAGGCGCCGGCGGTGCCGAGCGCGGGGTCGGCTGCGGCGAATCCGGTGATCGACCAGGCGCACAAGTGCCGCACCGGGCAGCCGTCACAGTCCGGGCGGCGGACCCGGCAGACGGTGGCTCCGAGGTCGAGGACGGCCTGGTTGTACGCCCAGCCCTGCCCGGCGGGCACCGAGGCGTCCGCCAGCCGCTGGACCTCCGCCCGGCCGAGGGATCGGCCGGCGACCGCCCGGGCCAGCACCCGGGCGGCATTGGTGTCGACGACGCCGACCGGCCGCTCGTAGGCGAACGCCAGGACCGCCCTCGCGGTGTAGGGACCCACGCCGGGCAGGGCCATCAGGGAGTCGAGATCGTCAGGCAGCCGCCCGCCGTGGCGCTCGGTCACCGTCCGGGCGGCGGTGTGCAGGTTGAGCGCCCGCCGGTTGTACCCGAGCCCGCTCCACAGGCCGAGCACCTCGGCGGGGGTGGCGGCCGCGCACGTACGGGGGTCGGGGAAGCGGTCGAGGAAGGCGTGGTAGCGGGGGATCACCCGGACTACCTGGGTCTGCTGGAGCATCATCTCGCTGACCAGCACCGCCCAGGGGTCCCTGGTGGCCCGCCAGGGCAGCTCCCTGGCCTGCGCACCGGCCCACGCCAAGAGTGCCGTCGCCATGGTGGGGTTGGGCTCGGGGGCGGGGTTGGGCTCGGGGAGGGTTGCTGGCGAGGGGGCGGCGGCCATCGGCCGGAGCGTACGGCGGTTGGCCGAGAGCGGCCGGTACGGTAGCCCTGTGGATGTCACCGCCCGCTGGGCCGAGCTCGTACAGGGGCCCGAGCGGGGGCTTCCGCTCGACGAGGCGGCTCTGTTGATCTCGGCACACGCCACCGGGAACGTCGACGTGCCGCGGGAGCTGCGTCACCTCGACGAGGTGGCGGCCGACTGCGCCGAGGACACCCTCGGTGGGCTCTGCGAGCTGCTGTTCTTCCAGTTCGGTTTCCGGGGCAACACCGACTGGTACGAGGACCCCCGGAATTCGTACCTGGACCAGGTCCTCGAGCGGCGGCTCGGCATCCCGATCTCGTTGGCGGTGGTCACGATCGAGGTCGGCCGCCGGATCGGCGTGCCGTTGCAGGGCATCGGAATGCCCGGGCACTTTCTCGTCCAGCCGGCGGGGCGAGCCGACCACGAGCCCCTGCTCGACGTGTTCAACCAGCGCTGGATGTCCGTCGACGAGTGCAGGGAGATGGCAGCCCGCCTGACGGGCAACGGACCCCGCTGGTCGCCGCGGTGGCTCGCGCCGACACGGCCCCGGGCGATCCTGGCGAGGATGCTCGCCAACCTGGCCACCACCCATCGGGAGAACGAGGACATGGGTTCGCTCGGGCGAGTGGCGGAGCTCGCGGCGGCCATACCGGGACGCCCACCGGGGGAACGGTTCCAGGTGGCCGAAGACCTGACGGCCAGTGGCCGGCTCAGGCTGGCCGCCCGTCTGTACCTGACCGTCGCCAGCGACAAACGTGTCAGTGCCGGAGACTCCGAACGGCTCCGGGCGAAGGCCGCGAGCCTCCGGGCCCGGCTCAACTGACCGCTCCCGGCTCCACGGGGTCCAGCTCAGGGCGCGAAGCGCGCTGGCCGGGGAACACGGATCGCGCCCGGAATCTCGGGGGATCGGCGGTGGCCCGCCTGCGAAGATCGACCCGTGATCGAGCTCGAGCTTCGCAACGACGTCTACCGTCGCCCCCTCGCCACCGCCCTCGACCGCCTCGGCCTGCGGGAGGGGTGGCGCTGCGCTGACGTGGGCGCCGGCCAGGGTGACGTCACCGTCGCACTGGCCCGGATCGTCGGACGCGACGGGCGCGTCTACGCCATCGACTCCGACCCCAAGCGGCGGGACGAGGTCGCCCACGCGGCTGCCGGCGCGGCCCAGGCGCAGGTGGTGGCGCTGACCCAGAGCGGTGAGGACCTCCTGCTGCCGGAGCTTGTCGACCTGGCCTATTGCCGGTTCCTGCTGCTGCACGTGCATGATCCCGTGGTCGTCCTCCGACGGATGCGCGACGCCGTCAGGCCGGGCGGGTGGGTCGTGGCGCAGGAGCCGATCACCACGGCCGGACGGATCGACGGGATCCCCTTCTCGGCCCCCGAGGCGCTCCATCCCGACATCGGCGCCACCCTGCCGGCCCTCGTCCTCGCCGCCGGCCTCGAGCTGGTGGACGCCTGGGCTGAGGCGCCGGCTGGCGCGGGACCCGGACCGGTGGCCGACTATGCGGAGGCGCTCACGGATGTCGACCCCGGCGACGACCCGATCGTCCTCCCGCCGCTCGTGACCGTCGTATGCCGGCGCCCGGCTTCTGAGTCAGGCACTGTTTCTGGGTCAGGCGCTGCGTAGGGGCCCCGATCGCTCGCCCCGGCTCACGAGGCTGCGGGCCATCTTCGCGGAGGCCTCGTCGATCATCTCTTCCCCGAGCATCAGCGCCCCTTTGCGCTGCTCCCCTTCCGTTGCTGCCTCGTAGGCGTCGAGAATTGCCTTCGCCCGGTCGAACTGCTCCTGGGTAGGGGAGAAGATCTCGTTGATGACCGGGATCTGGTCGGGATGCACGCTCCATTTGCCGTCGTAGCCGAGCACCTGGGTGCGGCGGGCCGTCTCCACCAGGCCCTCGGGGTCGCGGACCTTGACATAGGGCCCGTCGATGACCTGGAGGCCGCTGGCCCGGCCGGCCATCAGGATCTTCACGAACACGTAGTGGAAGTAGTCGCCCGGGTACTCGGGGATCAGCATGCCGCCGGCCTGGGAGGGCATCCCCATCGACGCCGCCAGGTCGAGCGGGCCGAGGACGATCGACTCGAGGCGGGGAGAGGCGGCGCAGATCGCCTCGACATTGACCAGGCCTCTGGCCGACTCGATCTGTGCCTCGATGCCGATGTGGCCGAGGGGCAGGCCGGCGTTGGTCTCCACCTGAGTGAGAAGGAGGTCGAGGGCGGCCACCTCGGCGGGACTCTGGACCTTGGGCAGCACCAGCTCGTCCAGGCGCTCGCCGGCGGCGGATACCACCTCGATCACGTCGCCGTAGGTCCAGCGGGTGTCCCAGGCGTTGACCCGAACGGCGAGCACGGCCTCCCCCCAGTCCTGCTCGCGCACGGCCGCCGCCACCCGGGTCCGGGAGGCCTCCTTGTCCGCCGGCGGCACCGAATCCTCGAGGTCGAGGAAGTACATGTCCGCCCCGAGCGTCGGGGCCTTGGCGATGAACCGCTCGCTCGTCCCGGGGACGGCGTGGCAGGAACGGCGGGGCAGATTGCGGGATCGCTCGGACATGGGAGGGATCGTATGGCGGCGGCTCCTGTCCGCTCCTATGGCGACGTCTTCTCTGGCGACGTCAGCCGGCGGGGCGGAGCAGCTCGGGCGCCACGACACAGCCGGCGTCGGCGAGCGCCTCAACCCCGTCACTCAGCGCTTCGGGGCCGACCACCGAGCTCACCAGGCCGGCGGGAACCACCTCCACCGAGCGGTCCCAGGGCTCCTCGTCCTCGTCGTCGATCCTCGCAAGCAGGGCGTCCCACATCGGGCCGGGAAGCACTCTGCCCACCCCTGCCACCGCCCAGACGGGCACGTCCGACTGGCGGGCGACGGCGGCCGCGGCGTGGCTCCCGCGGTTGGCGAGCAGACCCGTCGGCCCGGCGGCATGGGCCTCGATCAAGACCAGGTCCGCCACGACGGCGGCCGAGCCGATGCCGAGGTCGGGGACGAGCGAGACCTCGTTGCCCGCATCCCGCAGCCGTCGGGCGAGCGATTGGCCCTCCCCCTCTGCCTCCACCACGAGCGCCTCGAGGTCCCCGCGTCGACGGAGGGCGGCACCCGCCAGGTCCGGCCACCCGATGACCAGCACGGTGACGTCGTCGGGGATGGCCCGAGCCAGCGTCCGGTCCGTCTGGTCCTCGTCCAGCTCGTCAGCCGCCACCAGCGCCGCAGAGGCGGGATCCCCGTCGGCGAGCATCCTCGCCGACAGCCACCAGAGCGGGCCGGCGGTCAGGTGCCGGTCGATCAGCCGCCGGCAGGCCGGGACCAGCCCGGGCGGATCGGTCTCGGAGATCTCGGCCAGCGCATAGGCGGCCTCGCGGGCCACGGAGACCGGGTCGTACCCGCCGGCGTTGGCGACGTAGCGGAGGCGTTCGACGGGGTGCATCAGGCGCCCGGCTTGAAGACCATGAGGTATATGACCACGACGACGA